>CAZNMB010000203.1:0-4358 GCA_964574095.1 uncultured Dehalococcoidia bacterium | reverse complement strand
ATCCGGCGTCATCCCCCAGACCTCATCTGTCTCATATGTACTGAACGAGTACAGGTATTTGCGCGAGTCGGCCCCGTGATTTATACTGGATCGGCTTGGACAGTGTAGGGGAGCGACAGGGTCCCGGTGGGCCTCGCGGGCTTCAAACCCGTTGAGGGGCACTAACAATGTCCTTGGTGGGTTCGACTCCCATTCGCTCCCGCCAGCCTTTGGCTAGCATTCTGCTAACATACCCTCGCACTTCATCCTTTCGGCGACGCCACCCCTGAGAACGGACGTTCTCGTGTCCCGTATGAGTCAAGTTGTTGGCCATGCTTCGTGAGCCAATACACAATACGACTCGTGAAGACGGGCGGGCCTTTCTCATGCCCAGGATGGACGCAGGAACCAGGCGGGCGCACAGACCTATCGCTGCAATCAGTGAAGCCCCGTTTGCCACGACGGCCCGGCCGGGTTTGCCTGAGTTCGAACACCGGTATATCATGGTAGCTGTGCGCTCTGGCGTGCCAGGGTCGATGCGGCGAGGCGAGCGAACAAGGGCTGGGAAGTGAGGGAAGCTTCCGGTCCGGGAGCACCCTTGCCCGGCAGCAGATTCCAGTGACTGATGACATCGCACTGTATCTTCACATCCCGTTTTGTCATAGCAGGTGTAGCTACTGCTCCTTCGTATCATTCGAGAGGCGCGAGGCTGACATCCCGACGTATGTCAGCGCCCTGGAGGAGGAGCTGACCCGTCGTGCCGGCGGGGGGCGCCTGTCCAGCATCTTCTTCGGGGGAGGAACCCCGAGCCTTCTCTCTCCGGAGCAGCTCGGCCGGATCCTGACCAGGGCCCGGGGGCTGTTCAGCGTGGAGGAGACGGTGGAGACCAGCGTGGAGGGCAATCCCGGCACTGTTGACGAGCGCTATCTTGACTCCATCCGGCGGCTCGGGATCAACCGGTTGAGCCTCGGGGTGCAGAGCCTTGATGACGAGACGCTCGCGCTCCTGGGCCGGACCCACACGGCGGCTCAGGCAAGGCAGGCGGTTCACGATGCCCGGAATTCCGGGTTCGCCAACGTGAGCCTCGACCTGATCTACGGGATACCGGGGCAGTCACTGCCGGCCTGGCGGGATACGCTCGTGGAGGCGGTCCGGCTCGGTCCCGAGCACCTCTCGCTCTATCCCCTCAGCCTCGAGGACGACGTGCCCTTGAGCGAGACGATTCGCAGGGGAGGGCTGCCGGCGGTTGATCTTGACCTGGCTGCCGACCAATACGAGGCCGCGGAGGATTACCTGGCGTCTGAGGGCTACCACCACTACGAGATATCCAATTGGGCAAGGGAGGGTGCGGAGTGCCGGCACAACATGGCCTACTGGCGGTGCGCGCCCTATCTGGGAGTTGGCGTTGCCGCTCATTCCTGCATCGATGGACACCGTCGGGCCAATACCCGGGACCTCGACGAGTATCTCCACAAGTTTCAGCTGCGTGAGCTCTGCCCGGCGGAGACGGATGAGGAGATCGGCGCGGAAGGTCAGCTCTGGGAAGCGATAGTGATGGGGTTGAGGCTGACCCGGGGGATCGAATTCGCCCGCATGAGAGACTTGTTTGGAGTGGACCTGGTCGGCCGATACGGGGATGAGATCGCCGAGTTGGTCGGTCAGGGGCTGCTGGAGAAAGATGGCCGCGGCCTGCGGCTGACGCGGCGCGGCCGCCTTCTGGGAAACGAGGTATTCTGGCGGTTCCTGCCGCAATGACGCCCGGATGAGATTGCCCGGTACCGAGGAAGAGAAGGACGGTCATGGACCAATCCCTGACGAGGAACTTCTGTATCATAGCGCACATCGATCACGGCAAATCGACGCTGGCCGATCGTCTCATCGAGATGACCGGCGCCATGCGTGGCCATGTGGTCCGCGACCAGGTACTGGACAGCATGGAGCTGGAGCGTGAACGTGGCATCACCATCAAGGCCAAAGCGATGCGCCTCAACTATAAGGCCGCAGACGGCAAGATCTATCGGCTGAACCTCATCGACACGCCGGGGCACGTGGATTTCTCTTTTGAGGTCTCTCGGACGCTGGCCGCCGCCGAGGGAGCTGTGCTGGTAATCGATGCCACTCAGGGCATTCAGGCGCAAACCCTGGCCCATGTCTTTGTGGCTATGGAACGTGATCTGGTGATCATCCCGGTCCTGAACAAGATGGACCTGGCGGGCGCTGAACCCGAGCGCGTCCTGGATGAGATCGACAGCGTGCTCGGGCATGCTCCGGAGACAGTGATCTCCATCAGCGCCAAGACCGGAGAGGGCGTGCCGCAGCTCATCGAGGAGGTTGTTCGCCGGATACCACCGCCACGCGGTGATGTTCGTCTTCCCCTTCGGGCCCTCATCTTCGACTCGCACTACGACTCGTACAAGGGCGTAATGGCTTATGTCCGGGTTGTGGACGGCCATCTGGCCAAGGGTGACAATCTGCGGCTCATGGAACAGGGAACTGAAATCGAGGCGCTGGAAGTAGGGTGCTTTGTTCCGGAGGCCAGTCCTGTCGAGCGCCTCGCCGCCGGGGATGTGGGCTATATCGCCACCGGCCTGAAGCGCATGGGGGAATGTCAGGTCGGCGATACGGTGACGACGGTATCAAACGGGGCGCACCAAGCCCTGGAGGGGTATCGACCCGCCAAACCGATGGTGTTTGCGGGCATCTATCCCACCGAGCAGGGTGACTATGATGAGCTCAGAGGCGCTATCGAGAAGCTCAGCCTTAACGACGTGTCGTTCTCGTTCGATCCGGAATCGAGCCACCTCCTCGGTTTTGGCTTCCGCTGCGGGTTCCTCGGGCTCCTGCACCTGGACATAGTGCGCGAGCGGCTGGAAAGGGAGTTCGACCTCGCCCTCCTGGTGACGGCGCCCAGTGTCCGGCACATCGTCACGAAGACCAACGGGCAGGCACTGGTCATCACCAGTCCGAGCGACCTGCCGCCGCCGACAGAAATCGAGAAGATGGAGGAGCCCTGGGTCAGCATCTCCGTGGTCACTCCATCGAAGTTCATCGGCGCTTTGATGGAGCTCATCATAGAGAACGACGGCATATACAGGCACACCGAGTACCTGGGGCACCAATCCCTGGGAGAGCTGGGCCAGCGGGTCAGGCTGGAGTACGACATGCCGCTGCGATCAATGCTGACAAACTTCTATGACCAGGTGAAAGGCCGCAGCCAGGGCTATGCGTCGCTCGACTATGAGCTTCAGGGATACCGTGAATCCCGGCTGGTCAAACTGGACATCCTGGTCAATGACATGCTGGTGGATGCCTTCAGCCGCATCGTTGCCCCGGACAGGGCGCACAGCGTTGGCAAGGCGATAGTCAGCAAGCTCAAGGAGGTCATTCCGCGACAGTTGTTCAAGGTGCCCATCCAGGCGGCGGTGGGGGGCAAGATCGTGGCCCGGGCCGACATTCCGGCCAAGCGCAAGGACGTTCTGGCGAAATGCTATGGCGGCGACGTCACCCGGAAGCGCAAGCTCCTGGAGAAGCAGAGAGAGGGCAAGAAGCGGATGAAGCAGTTGGGTAACGTGGAAGTGCCCAAGGAAGCCTTCATGGATGTCGTGAGGCTCAAGCTCTAGGCTTCAATCCCCCCAGAGGGGGACTGACATGGCTCCCACCGGTGTTATCGTCTTCCCGATCCTGATGAATGATGTCCTCCATTTGCCTACGCCTCTTCGACGAATTGCGCCTCGTACAACCGGAATGTACAGTTCTATGAGCGTACCAGTGTTTTGGACCGTTGCTTTCGCCGACTATGGGATTCATGACTGTTCGTCCACGGTTTCTATAACTGTCTTGCGAACTCTCTTTCCTTGTTGCACTTCTTATGCCTGTTTCCATCCGGCTGACACTTGTTACACACGAAGTATATTTGATCGGTCTTCAATGTTGGTGAAGGCAGTGAGTAGGAAACCCCGCAGATAATACAGGTTTCAAACAAGCACCTTAGGGACTCCATAATACATGCCTCCTACTTGGCTTTCTACTTCGTCCTTTGTGACGACTTGTCTGCTTCTACGAACTTGATCTTGTCCGCGTGACTCTATTTGCCGAGTCCTAGGAGCAAACCCCCGGCAAACGTCAACCCATTGGATCCTCCGACTTCGTGAGTTCTCCCTGTCATATCCTGTTCTTCGACGAATCTGGCTCTTGTTACATTGGAGAATCTCTCGACCCAACCAAATGAGCTGCCATTTGTCACGCGCTGATATGCTCCCTGTCAGTCTTCCAGTTGTGTCTGTCGCAAGGACTATGGGACTGTCGGACTGTGTGATACTTAGACTTGAAGCTAATGATGATCAATAGTCCGCTGCAAGATGTTGGGACTACGGACTTTT
>CAZNMB010000202.1:0-4358 GCA_964574095.1 uncultured Dehalococcoidia bacterium | reverse complement strand
CGAAGCCAGCAGCCAGGTCAGGCGCCCTCCAATCTGCCCCACCACCTGCAGCAGAATCACCCCAAGGAACATGACAATGGTCTGGCCTATGACAGGGTTGGTGATGAGGCTGAAGAGGACCCCTAATGAAATGAGGGCGAACATCAGCAGGGGAAGAACGAAGAAGCTGGTAAGTGCCTCGGGCAGCGGGAAGACGAAGTGACCCGTGGCCGGGAGGACAGAGCCGAAGTTCATCGCCAGGACGACTATCACCGTGGCGACAAGCCCCATGACGTAGGCCGGCAGAAAGATCGCCAGGCTCTTCCCTATCCAGACCGCCCTGGCGGTGAGCGGTGTCGCCAGGAGCGCTTCTATGGGGCCCTTGGCCTTTTCCTTCGCGATGGGATCGGTAGCCCACGTCGCCATGCATGTGAACAGGACTATGAGCGGCACGTAGCTGGATGCCAGCCCCATGAAGAGCTCCAGCATAGGCTTCGTGTCCTCCCAGGCCAACCCCGGGGCCAGCCATCTGTTGAGACCGATCGGAATGCCCACCGCCGCCCCAACGGCAAGGGCGCCGATGACAGCGACAATGATCAGGAAGGCCTTGCCACGCACGATGTCCCCTACATCGCTTCGCAGAACAACGGGCATTCCCCTCATGACGACCCCGCTTTCTTGAGCATGGCGGAATAGATCTCCTCGAGGGAGGCCTCCTTTCTGCTAACCCCTTCGATCTCCACCCCCCGGCTGACGAGAAGGCTCACTATTTCGGGGACTCTTACCGCCGCTTGCGGAACGAATGTGAGGCTCCTGTCCTTCCTCTCTCGCAGTCCCAAATGGGAGAGGCCCTTGAGCTCAGCGAAGAGAGGCTCCGCAATGGCCTCGGTTGTCTCAACCTCCACCTCGTTCACGCTCCTCTCTCGCCGCAACTGCTCCAGGTCGCCATAGAGCCTTATCTCACCACGGTCGATCAGGGCGATGCGGTTGCAGATTCTCTGCACCTCGTCCAGGTTGTGCGAGCTCAGGAAGATGGTCTTCCCTTCCTTGTGGGCCATGTCGAGGATGACCTGTCTCACCTCTACCTGACCCGACGGGTCAACTCCGGCAGAGGGCTCGTCCAGGATCAGGAGCTCCGGGTCATGTATCATAGCCCGGGCCAGAGCCAGCCTCTGCCTCATCCCCCTGGAGTAGGCGCCGGTCTTGTCTTTGGCTCTGTCCCGAAGCCCTACCAGGTCCAGAATCCTATCGATCTTCCCCGCGGGCTCCGTCACCCCATAGATCCGGGCGTAGTACTCCAGATTCTCCTCGGCGGTCTTGTTGTCATAGAGCCCGTCGCTGTCCAGGACGAAGCCCACTTTCCTTCTGGCCTCGTCTCTGGAGACATCCTCATCCAGGATGTAGGCCGTGCCCGAGGTGGGCGCAAGCAGACCGAGGAGAATCCTGATGGTGGTGGTCTTCCCCGCTCCATTGGGGCCAAGGTAGCCGAAGATATCCCCCCGCTCTACAGCGAAGGTGACGCCCTTGAGGACCTCACGCCCTCCCAGTTGCTTGGAGAGAGCCTCAAGCCTTACGGCCTCACTCATCCGGTATCCTCTTCATCGGTTTGAAGTCGACCTTGCGCTGTGTCAGAATGCATGATATATCGCCCAGCAGAGTTGAGCAAGCCGCAGCTCGAAGCCGTCGTTCTCTCCCCGTCGCACACCCGTGATGACATCAAGAAGACGCCAGCCGGGGCGTCGCCCGCCCTCAGCCACCGACCTTCGAGCCTCAATCCACCTGCCTGCCGGTGATCGTACGCGTACAGGCAGCGTTCGAGTTCGTCGACTCCGCGGCGTGCCCGGGCCTTCGGGCCCGATTCGCACGTTGAGAGAGTGCACCCGGATGTGCTAGGATTCGGGTGAGACTCCTTTCGGGCCTTGTTTCAGGTACGTTCGGAACAGCGGGAGGGACAGCCGGATGCTTGACGACCAGGTCAACTACATTGTCTCCGGACTGGAACGGTCGGGCACGTCTCTGATGATGCAGATGCTGCACGCGGCTGGCCTGCCGGTCGCCTATGACGATTCGAGGCCGGCCGACGAGCACAATCCCCGGGGGTACTTCGAGCTGGCCGGAGGCAAGATAATCAACCGCCTCATGGATGGCACATTTGATTTCGAGTCGTGCAAAGGCCGGATCGTCAAGGTGACGGCGTACGGGCTCAAGTTCCTGCCGCAAGCTGACTACAGGATCGTCTACATGGTCAGAGAAAACGATGAAAACCTACGGTCCATCCAGAAGATGGGGGCCGAGATCGACGAGCAGAAGGACAGAGACCTGTTCGGCAAGCTGAACAGGCTTTCACTCGACCTGATGCGCCGGCGGGGCGACATGACGTCGATCACGGTCCGTCACCGCGACCTGATGGGAGAGCCGAGGAGAGAGATGGAGAGGGTCAGCCTTTTCCTCGGCGCGCAGATCGACATCGAGGCCGCGGCCTCGGCGGTGGATTCGAGCCTGTATCGGAACAGATCAACAAGCTGAGATAGTCTCGAGCGCGAAGAAACTGCAGGCACGCCGGGTTGCAGGTTCTCTTCCCCCGGAAGGACTGCTCGGGGAACTCCGCTCCTGGCAGGCTGGCGGCGGAGAGAGCGAGGCATGACATGAGGAGGAGACAGTGAGCAAGGACCAGAGAGACAATGCCGCTACTGCCGGCGGAGGGCCTGACGCGGACCTGTTTGACGCTGACAACCTGGAGGCCGCCGCCGCTCTTCTGGAGCTCCAGTGGCGATTTCGGGCCTCGCGGGCCCTGATGACGGCCCATCAGCTCGGCTTCTTCGAGGCGCTCAGGGAGCCGGCGACAGCCGCGGAAGCCGCGGCGAAGTGCGAGACCGACCCGGGCATGACCGGGAAACTGCTCATCGCATGCTGCGCCTTGGGCGTCGCGCGGCGCGACGGGGAGCGTTTCGCGCTCACGCAGCTGGCGCGGGACACCCTCCTGCCGGAGAGCCCGCGCTATCTCGGCGGCGTCCTCGATCACGGGGAGACCCTCTGGTGGAGGAACACCGGGCTTCCCGACGTCGTCAGGACTGGGGAGCGCGCAGCGGCCCCGAAGCCGCCGGAGCACTTCGCCTCCCACTGGCACGAGAACTGGATCTGGGCCATGCACGGCATCGCCGCCAATGGCGTGGGCCAGTGGGTGGCGCAACAGATCGACTTGAGCGACAGGAGACGGCTGCTCGACGTTGGCGGGGGCCCGGGCACCTACAGCATCGCGATGTGCCAGCGCTTCCCCAATCTGAGGGCCGTGGTGTGGGATGTCCCCGCGACCGTTGCCATCGCGCGCCAGGTGATCGAGAGGTTCGACATCGGAGACCGCGTGACGGTACAGGAGGGCGACTGGAACAGTGACGATTTCGGGACTGGATATGACTGCCTGTTCATGTCCAACGTAATGCACGGCCCCGGCAGCCAGGCCGAGGTCAGGCTCGAACAGGCAATGCGCGCGCTCGATCCGGGCGGGCTCCTCATCGCGCATGACTTCCTGCTCAACAATGACAGGAGCGGCCCGCTGCCGGCGGCGCTGTTCAACCTGATGATCGGCACCTACACGGTGAACGAACTGATAGCGGTCGTGCGCTCGGCGGGCTTTGCGGACGTGTCTCTGATCGCGTACAATGCCCAGAGGGGGAGCGGCATCGTCACGGGAGTCCGGCCGTAGGCCCGTACCAGCGCGGGGGAGCGTGTCATGGTGAAGAAGCTCTATCGCAGCAGAGACGAGAGGATGATCTGGGGCATATGCGGCGGGCTGGGACGGTACTTCGACGTCGATCCCACGCTGGTGAGGGTCATCGCCGTGGTGACGCTGATATTCGGCGGATGGAGCCTCCTGGCCTACGTCATACTCTGGTTCGTGATCCCTCTCGAACCAGAGGTCGGCGCCGGCGAGGGCTTCCCATCCGATCAGTCTACGTCATGACTACTCCGGGCTACGAGCCGGCGTGCGGGGGAAGGGCGGGGGTATGTCTCCCCCTCCCTCCAACTCCCTCCCACGAGGGGAGGGAGGGCAAGATCAGCAACGATCGCCGGAGTCCAGGACCCAGTTCCCTGGCAGGAGAATCCCTCTCCCGTCGAGGGAGAGGGTGAGACGATGGGATCCCAAGGCAAGCGCGCGACCGTTTCAGTGCAGGAAGAGGGCCACCCAGTGGCTCGGTCATTCCTGCGGAAGCAGGAATCCAGGCCCAGCGGAAGCGTGGATTCCCGCTACCTGCCTTCGCAGGCACAGGCTGCGCGGGAATGACAGGGGGGCCGGGCGGGCGGAACCCCTCTCCCTTTGAGGGAGAGGGTAGGGTGAGGGTAATGACTGTCCGGCCGCGAGTCCTTCGGGCGCGGAGACC
>CAZNMB010000201.1:3067-4369 GCA_964574095.1 uncultured Dehalococcoidia bacterium | reverse complement strand
CCGCCAGGGCCCCGTCGTGCCGAAGCCGGGCATGGACAGCATGATCAGGCGCGGATTGATCTCCTTGAGCGCGTCGTAGCCCAAGCCCCAGTTCTCCATCACCCTGGGGCTGAAGTTCTCCGCGACGATGTCGCTCATCTCCACCAGCCGCTTGAAGATGTCCCTTCCACGCGAATCGTTGAGATTGAGCGTGATGCCGTACTTGTTGCGGTTGGTTCCGTTGAACGCGGCGGACCACTCGTACCCGTCGGGGGTCGGCCACCCGCCGAGCAGCCTGAGGTTGTCGAGCCGCTGTATCGACTCAATCTTGATCACCTCGGCGCCCAGGTCGGCGAGAACCATGGTGGCCATGGGCCCCGCCCAATAGATGCAGCTATCGACTATCCTCACTCCCTGAAGGGGCAACTTCGGCGAACCGGCCAGCGCGCCCCCTCCGGCTCGACCCGGCAACCGGACATCCTCTCCCCACACCCGCGAGGGACTATCCACCCCGTGCCCGAAACCCCCGCGGCGGACATCGTCATTGTGCTCACCGAGGAGGGGGGCTCGGCCCGCTCGCCAGGGCGTCCGGTCGAGCTTGAAGGGCGCTCCCGGATAGGTGAGCCTGCCCGCGACGGGGTGCTCGACCTCAGCGAAGTACGCCCTCTCCCTGTGCTGGGGCATCTCGAACACCTGTTTCGGGTTCGGGACCATTGTCAGGGGCATCCTCAGCTCCTGCGCCGCGTGGAACACGTCCTCCATGCGCCGGCCCCGCAGCCAGGAGGCGACGATCGCGGTTATCTCGTCACGCCGCTCTTCGCGGTGGAGCGGCGTCTCATACTCGGGCCTGTCCCTCAGCTCCGGCATCCCGAGCAGGACGCAGAGCGACTCCCACTGCGTCTGCGTCGGCAGGAAGAACCCGATGTAGCCGTCGTCGCACGGCAGAATGCCCCAGGGGAAATGAATCCCCGCCCGTCTTCTGACGAAGCCGGCGTATGAGTACACCAGCGTCATAGAGGGCTGCATCGTGTGCATCGCCTCCCACGTCGAGACGTCAACGTGCTGGCCCCTGCCCGTCTCGGCGCTGCGGTGAAAGGCCGCCAGAGCGACGAGCGCCGCGTACAGCCCGGCGACGTATTCCGAGACGTTCGCGCCCATCTTGAGCGGCTCCCGGTCCGGCTCGCCGCACTCGTAGAGGATACCGCTCAGGCCCCAGATCGTGAGGTCCGTTGCCTTGAAGTCCCGATATGGGCCCGTCTGCCCGAAGTTGGATACGGAGACCATCACCAGTCGCGGGTTGTCCTTCCTCAGCGTCTCGTAGTC
>CAZNMB010000201.1:0-2967 GCA_964574095.1 uncultured Dehalococcoidia bacterium | reverse complement strand
TTCATCGCGAGGATGACCGCCTGCGCCCTGTTTCGCGCCTTCATCTTGACGCACGCCCGATGCAGGCAGAGCTTCACCGTGCTCGTGGACGTGAAGAGATGTTCGGCTATCTCCTGATTGGTCAGGCCGCGACCGACGAGGGCAAGGACCTCTCGCTCACGCTGGGTCAGTACGGCATCATGCTGCTGGTCCGACATGGCGCAGGAAGGCAGGGTTGAGGAAAATCCGTAACCGAGACTTTACTTCGCGCTCGCGCCTTTGTCAAGCGAGGCGAACACTCCTCGCCGGGGCCTCGCGAGCGCGGGGAGAGGCTTCGGAGCGGGTTGCGGCATCAGTTCCGACACGGCCTGGAGCGGATGCTCCAGGCTGCCCCGCCCGCCGAATACCCGGGCACTATCCTAGAGCCGGTCCTCCTCCCACCACGCTTCCGCGCCGTGATACTTGAAGGACACCCTGACTTTGGTGCGGAACCGGGCGACCTTGCCCTCCTCAAGCTGGATGTCCATCTCGACCACCTCGGCGATGCGCAGGTCCCTTATCGTCTGTGCGGCCTGCGTCACCGCCACCTCCGCGGCCTTCTCCCATGATTCCGTGCTGGTGCCGATGAGCTCGATCACCTTGTACACGCTGTCTCCCACTGTGTCCTCCTTTCACCGGGCCGGACCCGGCGGGCCGCCCGGTTCGCTGCAATACATCCGAATATCAAATAGCATAACCACGCCTTTTGTCAACTGGCGCCTCGTCGATTCTGGCTGCCCCACCCGCTGCAATGCTATAATGGATCGCAGATGCCCAGCGCTACGACGGGGGAATGTATTGAATATCGTTGACAACTTCTACGCATATCTCTGGCCCGGCGTCACCATGCGCGAGATGCAGACATACGGCAACAATGCCAACTCCTATCTCGTCGCGAACGCCCTGCCCCAGAGCAGGCACGTCCTGGTCGATCCCGGGATGGTGACCAACGAGGCCAGGCAGAATTGCCTGGAAAGGCTCGTCTCCGCGATGGCCGGGGACGGCTTCAAGATCGAGGATGTGGGGCTCATACTGAACACCCACGCGCACCCGGACCACTACGGGGCATCGGAAGCGATCAGAAAGCTGAGCGGGGCCCAGGTCGCCATCGCCAAGGGTGATGACGACTTCCTCAAGCTGGCGCGCGGCGAGATGGCCGAGGCGCTCAAGCAGATGGGGTTTGAGATGCCCGAAGTCCACCCCGACTTCTACCTCACCGAAGGCGAACTGCGCCTCGGGCCGGACCTGGTGGCACAGGTAATGCACACCCCGGGCCATTCGCAGGGGCACGTGGGCATCTACTGGCCCAAGGCGAAGGTCTTCATGGGGGGAGACCTCATCTTCACCGGCAGCACGGGGCGGGTGGACATACCGGGGGGCAGCGCCCAACTGCTCAAGGAGAGCATCGAGCGGGTCGCCGAACTTGACATCGAGTACCTGCTCACCGGCCATCAGTACGGAAGCCCCGGGATCATCACCGGCCGCGAGGAGATCAAGAACAACTTCGAGCTCATACGGCGGCACATCTTCCCATATCTCTGAGCCCCTGCCCCCGGGGTCCGGCGGGCATGTAGCACGGCCATCCTGGCCGTGGACGCTGGGGCCCGGCATCATGGTGCCGAGGTAGGAACTAATGTCCGGCCCGGACGACAGAATTAGAAGCGCGCTCGAGATCGCGCTGGAGAAGGCGCAGCGGCTGGGCTCTCTCTCCGACGAAGAGAAGGGCCGGGCGAGGGCCGAGGAACTGGCCTCCGCCGGAGAAGGTCTCGCCCGGCGCTACCTGGGCGGGGCACCCCTGAAGGACATCGATGCTGACCTCATGGGGCGCCCGGAAGAGGAGCAACCCGCAGTCCGCAGCCGCCTCGTGTCGTGTCTGCTCGACGCGATCGAAGTGAGCAGCGATTCGGGCAACGAGGGGCTGCTCGCCGCCGCCGAGCGTCTCTCCGGGAACGCGGAGCCGGCACGAAGCATCGGCGGGCTCCTCCGGGAGCACCGGAACGCCCTCGAGAAGGCCCGGCGCGATGCCGCGGGTACGCTGGAGGCGGCGAAGCGAGGAGAGCTCGAGCGGCTGGGCATATCGGGCTCCGCCGTCGAACCCGCGACATGGGCTTCGGCGGAGTGGACCCGCGCCCGGCAGGACCTGGACTCGCGCTATCGTCAGCGCCTGGATGAGATCAGACGCCGCCACGGGGCCGCCGGGTGAGCCGGGCGATGGCCCGTAGCGCCGCAGGCGCGCAGCCGGTGGACTGCGGCGCCATCCTGAGCAGGCTGCAGTCCCTCCACAACCCCTCGGCCGTGGAGGGCATGGCCAGATACGGAATCAACCCCAGGAACAACTACGGGGTCTCCGTCCGGACGCTGAGGGAGATCGCGCGGGAGACAGGCACCGATCACAATCTGGCCCGGAGGCTCTGGGCGTCGGGGGTCCACGACGCCCGGTTACTGGCGAGCATCATCGATGACCCGGGCCTGGTCACCGGGCGGCAGATGGAGAGCTGGGTGGCGGCCTTCGATTCGTGGGACGTCTGCGACCAGTGCTGTGCACTGTTCGCCAGGACAAGGTTCGCCTGGCAGAAGGCAATAGAGTGGAGCGCGCGACCGGAGGAGTACGTCAAGCGGGCTGGTTTCGTGATCATGGCGCGTCTGGCGGTCAGCGACAAGAAGGCGGACGACTCCCGGTTCGAGCGATTCCTCCCCATCATCAGAGAGGCCGCTGCCGACGACAGGAACTACGTGAAGAAGGCGGTCAACTGGGCCCTGCGGCAGATCGGGAAACGCAATCTCCGGTTGAACGGGGGAGCGATCGCCACCGCCGAAGACATCGCGCGGTCGGGTTCGAAGAGCGCGAGGTGGGTGGCGTCCGCTGCGCTGCGGGAGCTCACCAGCGGGGCCGTCCAGGCCCGGCTGCGGAACCAGCGACAGCGTCCAGCATTCCCAACTACGTGAAGG
>CAZNMB010000200.1:0-4397 GCA_964574095.1 uncultured Dehalococcoidia bacterium | reverse complement strand
CAACCATCGCGTCGATCACGTCCATGTGCTTGACGCGGTCAAACTGGCTGCGGTATTCCGGGACATCCTTGAACTCCTCCCTGCCGAGCACCTGCAGCAGACGCTCCCACTGTCCGACGGTTACGATAGCGATCACGATATGCCCGTCCTTCGCCGGGTACACGTTGAAGGGCGTCACCTCGACCATGCGGTTGCCCAGCCTCGGCGGCTCGCGGCCCGACATCAGGTAGAGCGGAAGGTACTGTATCGCGGTGATCTCCCAGACGCAGTCCTGCATCGAGATGTCGATCCGCTGTCCGCGGCCCGTCTCCGACCTGCGATGCAGCGCGGCGAGGATGGCGATAGCGGCGAAGATGCCGCCGAGGAAGTCCGCTATGGCCGGCCCGACCTTGGTGGGCGGCGAATCGGGCTGCCCGTTGATGCTGATCAGGCCTCCCATCGCCTGGATGATCGTGTCGAAGGCGACGAGCGAGCGCGACGGGCCGGTCTGGCCGAACCCCGATATTGACGCATAGACCAGGCCGGGGTGGTGCGGCTCGAGCTGCTCGTAGCTCAGCCCGAGCTTCTCCACTACGCCGGGCGTGAAGTTCTCAATCAGAACGTCACTTCTGCCCGCCAGCTCCCGGCATATCCCGCGCCCTTCCTCGGAGTCCAGGTTCAGCGTGACGCCCCGCTTCCCGCGATTGAGTATCACGAACGGGTAGCTCTCCTGGCCCTCGGTCTGCGGCGCGAGGTTGCGCACGCCGTCCCCGGCTCCGGGTATCTCGACTTTGATGACCTCGGCCCCCAGCTCGGCCAGGAGCATGGTGCACATCGGGCCGCCGTACATTCGGGTCAGGTCCAACACCCTGATGCCCTCCAGCGCCTTCGCCATCGCAGCCTCCTTGTCCGCGGCTTCCGTGTGGTCGGCTGACGTCATCTCCCGGTCCGGATTCCTGCTGCCCGCCCATGCGGCGCGGCCCATCATCCCCGATGCCTGGAGCGGATGCTCCAGGCTACCCACCCCCCGCATCCTTTTCACCCTCACCTTGCCCTCTCCCCTCAAGGGAGAGGGGGTTCCTCCACCCACGTAATTCCCGCGCACGGGAGTCCACCGGTTACGGCCCACGGGCTCGAAGCCCGTGCTAAGTCATTCCCGCGCACCCTGTGCCTCACCCACAGCAGGCGTGGTCCGCGAACCGGGGCTATCTCGAATCGAGGAACTCGCTGTACTCTACCAGACGGGCCAGAGCCCCGGCCGCTCTCTCCGGGCTGGGGTACGGGGTCAGAAGCTCCCGCTTCATCTTCTCCGCCACCTTGCTCGTCTCCTCGACGATCGCCCCGCTCACCGTGCGGGCAATGACCACCGGTTTTCCATGCCGGGCCCTGTGCTCCAGCAGGCGGTCCAGGTTCTCCATCTCCTCGCGCTCGGCCCCCTGCATCATCCGCGCGTATTCGTCCTGAAGCGAGGGATGGACCGGCAGCAGGGTCGCCAGCCCGCCGACGACGCCGATCCCGCCGACCACCATGACGGCGTCCACGTTCTCATCCTCGAGCAGCGGCCAGATGCAGGGGTAGCTGACGGGGTCGCCCGCAGGATCGACGGGGTTGCCCCGCGACCACCTGTTCGACAGGACCGCGTCCAGCTTCTCCATTGTCCGTGGCGAGAACCGGGCCATCTCGAGCCCGTGGCTGCGCAGGGCGTCGGTCGAGATGACGCCCAGGCCGCCGCCCATCGACAGCAGGGCGACCCGCCGCCCTCGCGGCAGCGGCTGGCCCTCGAACGCCAGCGCCGCATCCACAAGGTCGTTCACGCTGGCGACCCTTATCACCCCGGCCTGCCTGAACGCCGCCCCGGTGATCTCATCCGCGCCGGCGAGAGCGCCCGTGTGCGACCGCGCGGCCTTCGCTCCGTCGTCCGAGCGCCCCGCCTTGAGAATCACGACCGGCTTCTTCTTCCTGGTGATCTCGCGGGCCAGCCTGAGGAACCGCCGGCCCTCTCTCAGCCCTTCAACGTAGCCGAGCACAACCTTCGTCCTGTCATCCCGGCCGACGTATTCCAGGTAGTCCTCGAAGTGCAGGTCGGCCTCGTTGCCGCTGCTGACGTACTTGCTGATGCCCAGCCCCAGCCTGCTCAGCATCGAGAGCATCGCCACGCCCGAGTTGCCGCTCTGGGTGATGATCGAGACCGATCCCGCCATCACCGACACCTTGTACGGCAGGGTGAAGAAGCCGGAGTAGGCGTCGAAGTGGCCCATGCAGTTGGGCCCTACGATACGGACCCCGCCGCGCCGGGCGATGGACACAACCTCCCGCTCCGCACTCGCGCCCTCCCGGCCGGTCTCGGAGAAGCCGCCGGGGAAGAGGACCGCGAACCTGGCCCCTTTGCGGACGCAGTCCTCCATCACGGCCGGGGTCTGCTCCGCCGTGGTCGCGATCACGGCGCAGTCCACAGGTCCGGGGACGTCCGTCAGGCGGGGATAGGCTTTCAGCCCCAGGACCTCTCCACCCTTCCTGTTCACGGCGTACACGTCCCTGTCACCCCTCTTCATCAGGATGATGCTGAGGATGCCGAAGCCCCATTTGCCGGGCTTGCCTGACGCTCCGATCACGGCAACCGATCTGGCGCCGAACAGGCCGTCCAGGTCGACAGCCGCGCCCTCGCTCGCTCTCATGTCTGCAGTCTCCTCGGTACCCATGCCCCGGGACCCACATGGTAGGGGCGCGGTACCCGAGCCCGATGGATTCGCGCCCAGCTTCTTCTCACCCTCACCCTACCCTCTCCCGTCAAGGGAGAGGGGGTTCCCCCGCCCTGTGCCCTATCCACGGCACGGGTGGTTCGCGAACAGCGACTACCTTGAATCGCGGTACTCGCTGTACTCCACGAGCCGCGCGAGCGCCTTCGCCGCCCTGTCCGGCGTCGGATAGGGCAGGAGCCGGCTCCGCCGCAGTTTCCCGTAGAGGTCGCCTTCCTTCACATCGCTGGTGGCCCAGGCGGACATGACGACGGGCTTGCCGTACCGGCTCATCCATCCCATCACGGTGTCCAGGTTCCTCATCGACTCCTCCTCGACTCCCCTGAGGATCTGTTCGATGCTTGTGGTATAGTCCCGTTCCCAGGGCGGGGTGCTGATCAGCCCGGCCATGCCGACCGGCGCCCACACGGGACCCGCGATGAGCACTGCGTCGATGTTCTCGTCCTCCAGAAGCGGCAGCAGGCAGGGGAAGCTGATGTCGCCGCTGGTGTCCACCGGGTTGCCGCGCGACCACCTGCCGGAGAGCACGGAGTTGAGTCTTTCGATGGTTGCGACCGACAGCGGCGGGACTTCGAGACCATGCCTTCGCAGCGAGTCGGCAGCGACGACTCCGAGCCCGCCGCCGACCGTCAGCACTGCGACCCTCCTGCCTCGGGGCAGCGGCTGGCCCAGCAGCATCAGCGACGCGTCGATGAGGTCGCCGAGCTCTTCGACCCTGATCACCCCGGCCTGGCGGAACGCGGCGTCACAGATCTCGTCCGCGCCCGACAGCGCAGCGGTGTGCGAGGTACAGGCCCTCGCCCCGCAGTCGGTGCGGCCGACCTTCAGGATGACGACGGGCTTCCTCTTCGAGATATCAGCGGCCAGCTCCAGGAACCGCCGGCCCTCTCTCAGCCCCTCAACGTACCCCATGACGAGGCCCGTCTTCTCGTCCGCTCCGAGGTACTCAAGATAGTCCTCGAAGTGCAGGTCGGCCTCGTTGCCGCTGCTGACGTACTTGCCGAATCCGATACCGGCCTCGCAGCCCATGGCGAGGACCACGAGGCCCAGGTTCCCGCTCTGGGCTACGAAGGCTGCGGGACCATCGCTGACGGGCGGCAGGTACGGGGCGGTGAACAGATCAGCCGACGCGTTGAAGTGGCCGGCGCAGTTGGGCCCGATGAAGCGGGTGCCGCCGCGGCGGGCGATATCGAGGACCCGCCGCTCCAGCTTCGCGCCCTCGGCCCCGGTCTCGGCGAACCCCCCGGAGATGATGAGCGCCGTCTTGACGCCCTTCTGTACGCAGTCCTCCATGGCCGCGGGGACCGCTTCGGCGGCGACGGTGATCACGGCGAAGTCCACAGGCCCCGGCGTCTCGGCAAGGCTGCGGAAGGCCCTCACGCCCAGCACCTCGGGCCTGTTCATGTTGATCGGATAGACCGTCCTCACGCCTCGGGTCAGCAGAAGGTTGAGGATGTCGCAACCCCATTTGCCGGGGGTGCTTGAGGCTCCGATGACGGCCGCTGACCGGGGGTTGAAGAGGTAGTCGATCTGCTGGACTGGATTCATGCCGCTGGCGGGCTCTTGCCGGCAGGGCCGCGAAAGAGCCCCATCCTCAGCGTTATTTGAGTCGAAGTCTTCCGGCTGCCGGAGTGCTTTGGCTACCATAGTCTACGGTTCGAT
>CAZNMB010000199.1:0-4489 GCA_964574095.1 uncultured Dehalococcoidia bacterium | reverse complement strand
CCCGTCACTTTCCCGTCTGCCGCCATGACTTGCTCCACCCTGGTGTAGTAGACCACCTCGGCCCCGGCCTGCACAGCGTCATGCAGCCATTCCAAAGCGGTCCACTTGGCACCGTCTGCACAGCCGTCCACGCAGGTCCCGCAGCCGCGACACCTGGCGAAGTCGATGAACTTGGGCATCGGCTCCATTGTCAGGCCCAATTCCTGCGAAGCCTGCAGTATCCTCAGCGAGCCTTCGGACATCAGCTCTTCGGGGACGGGCGCGATGTTCATCTCGCCCTCCGCCTCGCCCAGCTCCTCGTCCAGCGTGACACCGTACGCCGCCAGCTCGTCCTGCAGGCACCTGATACCGTTGCCGTGCGAGACGACCGTGGAACCGCCCGGCGTGATCGCTCTATAGATGGTGGACGGCGCTCGCCACTGTGCGACAGCCCCGAGAGGGCCCCGGCGGAGTGACCCTCTTGAGGTCCTCCAGACGTTCATGAGGTCTTCCCCGGGCCCGCCTCGCTCAATCACGAGGATGCGGCGGCCGCGCTTCGCCAGCTCGCGGGCCAGCGTCGCACCGCCGGCCCCGGAGCCCACAATCACGACCTCGTACTTCTCCGAGTCCAGTTCCATGCCCTCGCTCCGGTGAATGTTCCGGCTCCCGGTTGTCCGCGCGACGGCCCTGACGCGGGATGCCCGGACTTGGCTGCCCTGCGGGAGATCGCGATCGGCTGTTCAGGGGCAGCCGATGCCTGTCTGCGCCAGGGGCGTCTCCCGCCAGCGGCTCCACCACAGTACCCTGAGGTACCGCGCTTTGGCGTACACAGTCGGCGCGAGACTCGCCAGGCCTTTGCGGGCCGCCTCGTTGTTGACCGCCACGGCATAGCGCAGCGTTGTGCAGCCCTGGCTTCTGAGGTAGCGCAGCCTCGCGAACGACCCGTACCGCAGGAGCCCGTTTCCCCGGTACTGAGGAAGGGTCAACCCTCCTCCTGTGAAGGCCTCACCTCGCGAGAACTCCACCCTCTGCCGGAGCGGGCTGATCGCCCTCTCACCTTCCTCATTGGTCGCGACCCATCCGACGTGGGCTACGTTGCCGTCAACAGTCACGCAAACCGCAACCGCTCCGCCGTGGAACATCGTCTCCGCGTTGACGAAGCGTCTGCAGAGGTCAAAACCGCAAGAGGCTCTCAGTTCCTCGGCTTCCTGATTCGACCGAACGACCCGGACGTCGAGATGGCCGAGGTTGGGCGGATAGTCGGCCTCAGTCAACTCACGTATGGGGAGCTCATAGAGGTAGTAGTCTGTGAGGTCGAAGATGAAGTACGCGATGGAGCGCTTCAGCAGGCTGGCGAGTCCTTCTGTGGCCAACACCTCCCTTGCTCGTGTGACCAGCGATCTCGCCTTGCGCATCATGGGCGTGGCAACTGCAGCAGGATGTTGCACGGGTTCTCGCCTATGATAACACAGGCGCTCTGTGGCGCGTGTTGACCTGCCCCGATTCCTCCCGCGTTTCGCGGAATAGGCACTCGGCCACCGGTCGCGTTTGCGGACGTCAGGGGGGAATGAGAGAGGGGGCGGCTAGTCCGCCCCCTCTTCAAGCTCAAGAGATGCTCGCGGGCCGTGTGCTACTGGCTGTTCTTGCCGTGGGCCCACCGGACCTGATCGCCGCCCGAGCCGTCGCCGTCGTGGACAACCGTCTGCCCATATTGGTGTCCGTTGTCGTTTGGCGGACTGCCCAAATGCAGGCAGTCATCATCGGCGAGGGCGGCCCCGCCAAAACAGACCAGAGCCACGACCGCGACCAGCGCCGATGCGGCCAGAAGCTTCACTTTTCTGCTCATTCTCTCACCCCCTTTCCTGTGCTATCTTTCCCCGCTAGGCCACCGGCGGGGGCCAGTTCTTAGGCGTGGTGTGATGCAGCACAATGGCCTTGGCCGTACCGTCTGCGATCGACCCATCCAGGGTGACGACGGTGACGAAACTGCCGTCCGCTATGTCTTCGGGAAGCGTTCCCGAGGGATGGTAGACCGTGGCCTCATCTACGGCGTAGGTGCGGGTTCTGCCGTAGGTGTCTATGATCGTGATGCTCGCGCCGGCAACGAATTCGGTCACCTTCCCGGGGTGATGGGCGTGCAGCCTCACCCGCACCCGTGGATCGGGAATCACGATGATGTGCCGGGCCTCTCCCTGGAAGACGCCCGTGGATTCCTCAACGACGTCGAAGGCCGAGACCGCCACCGTCCTGCCTTCCAGCGCCGTGATGTCTCCCCCGAGGTAGTCAACGAGGGTGCCGAAGCGGACTCGTTCCCTGCTGAGCGCCGGGACCATGTATCTCGTCGTGTCCGCGAGCGTCAGCTCGACGGTCCATCCCTGTTTCGTGACCACGACGATGTTGGTCTCGCTGGCGTCGGTCACGTTGCCGAAGAAGCCCCGGCTCTCGCCCTGGAACTGGTTGCCGCTGCCGGGGCTGGTGTCGGGGGGGCCTGCGGCAAAGACTGCGCTCACAGTCCCCAAGATCAGTCCAGCAGCGAGGACAACGATGAGAACGTTTCTCGAGTATCTCATGCCTGCCTCCATTCTTGAGGGCGCTCTCGCTCTATCAATAAGAAACGAAAAAGCGGCCCAAAGGTTAGCGTCGATTCCCACCCCTTTTCAGGGAACGTAGATCACCACGATCGCGGTGGAGGCATCGTTGCCCGTGAGGTCGCTGGTGATCACCTCAATGTAGTTCGGCCCGTCCGACAGCGTGACCGCGACGGAGAAGCTTCCGTCGGAAGCCACGTCGGCTACCTCGATCCGGTCATCCACCAGCACGGTCACCACGGCGCCGGCCCTGGTCCTGCCCGTGAGCAGGACGGTCTCCGTGCTGACCACGCTCTCGTTCTCCGGGGCCGTCACGTCCAGGGGCAGCGCCACGGGCCCTGTCGCGCCTGGGGTTGGCCCCGGTGTGGCTGTGGCTGTCGGGGCCGGAGTTGGCCCCGGCGCGATGGTGGCCGTCGGGGATGGCGACGATGTTGCCGTGGCTTCAGGCGTGGCGGTGGCCGTGGGTGTTGCTTCGTCCGAACACCCGGTCCCAGCGATGACCAGCAGAGGCAGCAGCAGAGCCAATCCGAGTGCCAGCTTCACCATTTCTCCTCCTTCGTGTGGCTCATTCTCGCCCGAACGCGCAGTTGAATGGGGAAAGGTCGTGCCATACGGCGAAACCGGGCCGATGGCGATCAGTACTTCATCCTCTTCGCGGTTGCGACCACCACTACGGCGGCCAGCACCAGGTCCAGCCCGATGAGCACGAAGACATTCGCCGCGATCTCGGGCCAGCCCCCGCCGCGCTGGCTTATCTCGACGATCGGCTGGATGACGTAGTAGGTCGGAAAGACCTTGCCGATCCATTCGGGGATCTGGGGGAACATGTAGACGACGGCGGGACCGAAAAGCAGGATTCCCGCGAACTTCCACAGGGCGAAGAGGGTCGTGACATCCTTGATCAGGGCTCCGCACAGCAGCCCCGTCTCCACCGCCATCACCGCGCCCAGCGCCAGGACGCCAACCAGCAGCAGGGGTTCCCCGCCGAAAGCCTGGTTCAGCAGCAGGATCGCTATGCCCATGACCAGACTGAGAGCGACGCCGACGAGCCCCTTGGCCACGAAGACGTCCCCGGTCGTCGTCGGCGTCACCACGAGGGCCTGCAGGGTACCCTTCTGCTTCTCCTCGATGACGGAGGTAGCGGGCAGCATGAGGCCGCCCAGGAACACGGCCATCAGCACGACGAGGGGCAGCAGCCGGTCGCTCCACGGGATGGCCGCCTCCTCGCCCAGGGTGACGGACTGTATCTGAACGGGCACTTCCTGGGCCGCCACGTCCCTGACCAGCCCGGCCAGGGTTGCGGCGAGGATGGAGCGGTTCTTGGCCAGGCTCTCACCCCAGACATAGGCTTCGATGGTGACCGCCTCTCCCCGCGAAACCGCTTGGTCGAAGCCCGCCGGAAGCGCGATGCCCATGTCCTCGGCGCCTCTTTCGACCGCGCGCCGCAGGTCGGAGGCCGACGCGTACTCTCGGGTTGTGATCGAATCGAGCCCCCGCGCCAGGGCCACGACCTGAGACGCATCTTCGTCCGCTATCCCCAGCTTGGGCTTCTCTGAGAACAGCGTGCCCAGCGCCAGCGACAGCACCAGTGATATCAGGACGGGGGCGACGATGGCGAAGATGAAGATGTAGCTCCTGGGGCCGTGCAGTGACTCCTTGGCCAGCAGGACGGCAACGCGCTTGAAGCTCACTGGAACCTCCTCCCCAGCACCCGGATACCGGCCAGGATGAGAGCCAAGTCGAACCCCAGGAGTATCAGCAGGTCAGGCCAGACGCTGCCCCAGCCGGCATCGAAGTCGGCGGCCTGATGCAACGTGTCCGCCAGGTAGTACGAGGGGACTGCCTTGACCCAGTCCGAGATGGCGCCGGGGAACAGTATGCCGAACGCGGGGATGGTGAAGATGATGAGCGCGAGGGCCCCC
>CAZNMB010000198.1:0-4526 GCA_964574095.1 uncultured Dehalococcoidia bacterium | reverse complement strand
GTGGGAGGATCATTGTTTCACTCCCGCGGGGCCCTGCCCCCGGCAGCGAAAGGGGTGGCCTGCCCGCCGCCTTGTATCGTGGGGCGGGCCGTTCTCTGGCCGGACGGGGTACGGAACACATCTACGCAAGCCGCGCCGCGAGCTGCTTGAGCTGGTCGGCAACGCGCCGGGGGAGCCGATCGGCGAACTGCTTGAAATGCTGCTCGATGTCAGGGACCTCCGCTCTCCACGCCACCACATCCACGTTCAGCAGCTCCCTGACGGCATCGGGGCTGATGGACAGGCCGTCGAGGTCCAGATCGTTCTCGCCGGGCAGCAGCCCGATGGGGGTGTCCCCGGCGCCCGCCTTCCCGTCCACGCGCTCGCACATCCACTTGAGCGCCCTGCTGTTGTCGCCGAAGCCCGGCCACAGGAACTTCCCGTCGGGTCCCTTGCGGAACCAGTTCACGTAGAAGACTCGGGGCGCCTTCGAGCCCAGCCTGTCTCCCATGTCCAGCCAGTGCTGGAAGTAGTCGCCCATGTTGTACGAGCAGAAGGGCTTCATGGCGAACGGGTCGCGCCGGAGGTTGCCGACGGAGCCGATGTTGGCCGCGGTGGTCTCGGAGGCGGCGGTCGCGCCCAGAAACACGCCGTGGTCCCAGTCGCGAGCCTCGTAGACCAGGGGAACGACGCCCGCGCGGCGCCCGCCGAACACGAGGATGTCTATCGGCACGCCTTCGGGCTTCTCCCAGTCCTCGCATATGACCGGGCACTGGGACGCGTGGGCCGTGAACCGGGCGTTCGGGTTGGCGGCCGGATCAGCCTTGTCCGGGCTCCAGTCCCTGCCCTTCCAGTCGATCGCGTGGGCCGGTGGCTCGCCGTCGAAGCCTTCCCACCAGACGTCCCCCTCATCCGTGAGGGCGCAGTTGGTGAAGATGGTGTTCGCCCTCAGGGTGTCCATGGCCATGGGATTCGAGGAGTAGGACGTGCCGGGCGCCACGCCGAAGAAGCCGTTCTCGGGGTTGATCGCGTGAAGGCGGCCGTCAGGTCTGATCTTCAACCAGGCGATGTCATCGCCGATGCACTCGCAGCGCCAGCCGGCGATAGTGGGCTGCATCATGGCGAGGTTCGTCTTCCCGCACGCCGAGGGGAATGCGGCGGCGATGTGATACTTGCGGCCCTCCGGGCTTATCAGGCGCAGTATCAGCATGTGTTCCGCCATCCAGCCTTCCCGTCTCGCTATCGCCGAAGCGATGCGGATGGCAAAGCACTTCTTGCCCAGGAGAGCGTTTCCGCCGTAACCGGAGCCGTACGACCAGATCAGGTTCTCGTCGGGGAAATGGCTGATGTACTTCTGCTCCATCGGGGCGCAGGGCCACGGGACGTCGGGTTGTCCCCTTTCCAGCGGCGCGCCGACAGAGTGGAGGCAGGGCACGAACTCCCCGTCCCGGCCCAGGACCTCGAGGGCCCGGGTACCGACACGCGTCATGATGTGCATGTTGCATACCACGTAAAGGCTGTCGGTGATCTCGACGCCGATCTTGGCCAGCGGAGACCCTATCGGTCCCATCGAGAAGGGGATGACGTACATCGTACGACCCTTCATGCATCCGGCGTAGAGGCCCCGCATAATGCGCTTCAACTCGTCGGGGTCGATCCAGTTGTTGGTCGGGCCCGCTTCGATCTGGGAAGGCGTGCTGATATACGTGCGATCCTCGACGCGGGCGACATCGCTCGGATCGGAGCGGAAGAGGAAGCTGTTGGGGCGTTTCCGCAGAGGGATGGCCCCGCCGCTGCCGACCATCAGCGACATCAGGCGTGCGTACTCCTCCGCCGAACCGTCACACCAGTAGACGCTGTCGGGGCGGCACATCCGGGCAGCTTCCGCAACCCATCTGTTCAGGGTCTCGTTCTTGGACTCCAGATTCACTGCCTTCATCGTGGTAAACGTAGCCGCCCGACCCGGGCGGCTTTCGGCCTCGGCCTCCTGTTGTCCGCGCGATGTGCGCCTAACGAAAGCTCGCTCCTCGAGGTGGGTGTACTGCAGACCCCGGCGAGGAGCGAGCACCATAATCACGGTTGTAAGCTGCCGTCCTCCCGCCAACTGCCCTCCGGCCGCCGACGCCGGACAACCGGCGGAAGGCACCTGCCGTCACTGTACTATAATCTAAACCACTGCGGCGCGCGCGTCAACAGTGAGCGTGCAGCGTGCGGAGGCACGGCAGGCGGCAGGGTGGCACAGCTAGCACCGCCGCCCGGGTTGGTCCTAGTACCTAGCTGCAGCGTTCAGCGTCACTCGATTCTGCAATGGGAGACCCTTCACTGCGTTCAGGGTGACAGGACAAACGTGTGACACTGAGGGCCCTGTTGTGTCATTCTGAGCGTAGCGAAGAATCTGTGTTATGACGCTGATTTGAACAAGCAGGCCCTACTCTTCCTGCTTGAGGAACTCCGCCACTTCCCCGGCAAGCTTCGCCCCTTCCTCCTGGGACAGGGCCAGGCTGACCTCCAGCTTCTCGATGAGGTTGTCAACCTCTGAGGAGCCGCTTCTCAGCCGGGCCAGCCTCTCGTTCAGTCTTGCCGCCTCCTCGTCGATATCGCTGAGGTCGAGCCCGAGATCGAATCTTGCGTCGAGGAACTCGAGGACCCTCCTGCGGGACGCGGGATCGCCCACGGAGGCCAGGTAGAACGGCACTGTCGTCCAGAGGCTGACCGCGGGGATTTCCCTCCGCTGGGCCGCCCAGAGGAGGAAGCTGTTCAGGGCGGGCTGCCCCTCCCAGGTCATGTTGTCGAGGTCGTAGCTGCGAAGCCTCCGCTGCAGCTCCGGCTGATTGAAGACGGCCAGTATGCTTCGGGGAGCGGTGTGGGCCACCGACGACATGATGCCGGAGACGGTGTACAGATCGGCGGCCTTGCAGTAGTGCTCGGCGACATCCAGGACCCGCTGCAGGAACCCGAACCGTTCGATCTGGGGCTCGCTGCCGGCGAACAGCGCCAGGTCCTCTCGGGACAGGCTGTAGAACCTGTCCTCCGGGAACTGGGCCACGTTGTCCCGTACCGCGACCCCGCCCAGCGGGAAGAAGCCGGCGGGCTCGATCTCGGCGAAGCTGCAGCCGTCCAGCTTCTCGATGAGATAGCGCGCGACGCCGTTCGCTACTCCGCCGGCGTCCTCCGCGAAGCTGATGAGCAGGGAAGGATCGGAGAAACGGGGCTGAGCGCAGAAGCTAGTGGGGTCTCTCGTCACCCTGGCCTCCTCTGCCGAACAGGTCTTCGATGTGGTCCTTGAGCCACTTCGCGTCGTCGTCGGTTATGCCGCTGGACGCGGCCGGCTCCTGCTTGAAGCTCTCGATCCAGTTCTTAATGCGCTCGGCCATCTCCGGCGGCGTCTGCGCGTAGAACTGGGTTTCCAGATTGGCGATTGCCTTATCCACCTGGGATATCATCTTGTCCAGATTGGTGAAGTCGAGTTGAATCCCCAGGGCGGAGACCAGCACCTCCAGCACGGACCTCGAAGCCTTGGGATAGGCCATCGGAAGCCCCTGGAGATAGAACGGGATCTCGCCCATAACGCAGACGGCGTCGAGGCCCCTCTTCCCGGCGACTCCCAGGAGGAGGCCGTTGAGGCCGCTGATTGCGCCCTGCCCGCCGCGATGCCCGATGTCCGACATCAGCACCGTGTTCTCGAAGCCACGCACCTCGCCGACCATGTCCTCGCTGTTGGGCACGGCCCAGACCCTCGGTTTCGCCGAGTGGTGGACCGGGGCGACGGCCGCGGCGGGCACGTAGGCCCTGCGGCAATCGAACTTCCGGGCCACGTCAATGACCAGGCCGGCCATGTCCAGCGTCTTCTTGCCCCTGGGAAACGGCGTCCCGGCCTCGGTCGGCTGCTGCTCGCCCACGAACAGAATAAGGTCCCGGCCCTCCGCCCGGTGGAAGTAGAACTTGCTGCCGGGGAACTCGAGGTCCTTGAGCAGCCCGCCTTCGATGACGACCTTCTGGGGCTCGAAGAAGTCCCACGCCTCGATCTCCGCGAACTCCTGCGCCTCTGTCATCTGCACCAGGTAGTTGACGGCTATGGTCCCGATGTTGCCGATCCCCGGCCAGCTCGCGATCAGGACGGGTCTGTCCAGCGCGGGCTCGTTGCGGATTACGATCCCCATCATTCCTCCCTGTCCGGCCTTCCGGTCAGCCGCGCGGCGGCTGTCCCCGGCATCTATTATACAGGGAGTCTGCTCGTTCGCCCAACACGGCCCACGGAATGCGGGCGGCGCGGCGCTTGTCAGCTTCCTTTGCAGCATGCAGTCCGAATGTGTGATCAGCGCCGCAGTCCGTCATCTTGCACGCGCGGGCTTTGCAGAATCCACGGACAGACGGTACAATATCGTCAGCCGGGGGCCTGGTGATGCCTCCGCAGGCGAAGGGTCGTGGGTCCGAAGCCCACGACTTGGCGCGGGTTGGACACCCATAGACATCCAGCAAACGTATGGAGGGTCTTCTGTCATGATAACGGCACGGATACTCGGAGTGGGCCGGTACCTTCCCGAAAA
>CAZNMB010000197.1:0-4561 GCA_964574095.1 uncultured Dehalococcoidia bacterium | reverse complement strand
TGCTATGTAGCCGTAGTCAGCCAGCAAGCGCTTTCACCCCTTCTCGGCTGGTCGGCGTAAATGATACCATACAGGGTCGGTGCCATGCAATAGGCGGGACGCGTGGTTCACCCGGGGCGCGTGAAAAGCGACACAATTGCCGGCCGATGTTCGCAGCCGGGGGGATATCAGGCTATAATGTTGTTGGATGGCTGCATGATCATCGACCTCCACGCCCACACGTGGCCCTACTCCGAGGACAGCGACCTGAAGCCCGACGAGTTGATCGAGCGGGCCAAACGCTCCGGCCTCGACGGCATCTGCTTCATGGAGCACGACTGGCACTGGAAGGAGGAGGACGTCGCCCGGCTCAGCCGCGAGCACGACTTCCCGGTCTTCCACGGCATGGAGATAAGCTCTGAGGAAGGGCACCTTCTGGTTCTCGGGATAGCCCAATACCAGTTCGGCATGCACCACGCCGAGTTCATCAGGCAGCTCGCGGACGAGGTCGGGGGGGCCATCATCATGGCGCACCCGTTCCGGGCGCGTGTCCGGTACAACTCAGATCCGGACCAGCTGCTGGAGAGCGTTATCGGGAGCAGGGTGTTCGACCTGGTGGACGCTGTTGAGGTGCTCAACGGCAGATCGAAGGACAATGAGAACCGGTTTGCCCAGGAGATCGGTCGCAGGCTGAACCTGAGAGGCGTCGGCGGCAGCGATGCCCACTCTCTTGAGGACGTGCCGTCCTGCGCCACCGAGTTCGAGCGCGACGTGCGCAGCGTTCAGGACCTGATCGCCGAGCTGAAGGCGGGCCGGTTCAAGGCCGCAGACCTGAGGCAGTCTTGAGCGCGCCCGGCGGGTGGCACACTTGGCCGGGAGTAAGCGCTACGATCGCACGAGCCTGGAGCCCCGCTTCTCCTCGGAGGCTTCCAGGCACAGATCGCTGACCAGCAGATCGAGCGCAAGCTCTCCCCTGTCCCCTCTGAACCTGCCCGTCTTAATCGCGATGTCCGTATCGAGCAGGCGGTGGTAGATCGCCTGCAGCCTGGCCGGCTGGTGCTTTCGGGCCTGTTCCATCGTCTTCTTCAGGGCGAACTCGTTGAATATTCCGAGGGCAGGGCCGATCTCGGCCGGCCTGCGCTTCCGCTGGAGCATGTCTCTGGCCTGGAGCACCAGTCGGAACTGGCGGGTAATCATGTACAGCAGGTACGGCGGCGCCGCGCCCTCATCTTCGAGACTGTGGAGGAGCCTGGTTGCCGCGGAGACGTTGCCGTCGAGGATGGCGTCGATCATGGCGAAGACGCTGGGCACGCGGGCGCTGGCCACCAGCAGTTCGACGTCCTCCTTGTCGATCGGCCTCCCCAGGGCGTAGACGCAGAGCTTCTCGATCTCGCTCGACAGAATCCAGAGGTTGCTGCCGATGAGAGCCGCGAGGAATTCCGCACCCTCTCTCGCCATCGTTCCCCCGCGCCGCTCGACTCTCCTTTGTATCCAATGCACGAGCTCATACCCGCTGAGGGGGCTGAACTTCCTGACCTCGGCCAGCGGGGCAAGCTGCTTGAGTAGAGGGTTGGCCCTGCTCAGTTTCCCCTCCAGGAGCACGAGGATCGTGCTGCCCGGCATCCGTTTGGCGTAGTCCGCGAGAGAAGACCAGCCGTCATTGGCGGACTTGCGGGAACGCGGCGCCTTGCCCTGCTTCTCGAACCGGCCCAGCAGTCCCTCGACAATCACGAGCCGGCACGGCGCGAGAAACGGTATCGTGTCACACGTGGCCATGAGCTCTGCCGGTGTGACGCTCTGGCCCTGGAGCACGCTAGTGCTGGTGGCGAGCGAAGCCTCGTCGCCCAGGCCCGCCTTGATCTCGCTCAGTGCTTCCTTGAGCGAGAAGTCATCCTCACCGTAGAGTATGTGCAGCAACTTCGCCTCCGATCGTGTCGTGAAGGACGGGCCGTGTGTTCCGTGCGTGGCCTGCCTGCGGTATAATTATAGCAGCCGCGCGGCGGGTCGGAACCCAGAAACCCTCTCGATTTGCGCAGATCCTCGTTCGAGTTGCGTGGAGGTTGCCTGATGGAGATCGGAATCATCGGACTGCCGAGGAGCGGCAAGACGACGCTTTTCAATGCTCTGACGAAAGGCGAAGCTCAGATCGGCGAATACTCGTCGGCCGCATCGGCCCCCAACATCGGGGTGGTCAAGGTGCCGGACCCCAGGCTCGACAGGCTCACCCGGCTCTTCAAGCCGAAGCGTACTGTGCCCGCTGAGGTCACGTACATCGACATCGCCGCGCCCGCTAAGGGGCTCGGCAAGGGAGAGGGTCCCGGAGGGCAGTTGCTGTCCCATCTGAGCAAGGCGGACGCTCTGGCGCTCGTCGTGCGTGCCTTCGCGAACGACAGCGTGCCCCACAGCGAGGGGAGCGTTGATGCGGACCGCGACATTGCCACCATGAACCTCGAACTCGCCTTCTTCGACCTGGGGATCATCGAGAGGCGGCTGGAGCGCTTGAACGGCTCGCTCAAGGGCGCGAAGGCCCAGAACAGGGAGCTGATCGCCAGGGAAGAGTCGCTTCTAAGGAGGCTCAAGGACGCGCTCGAGAGTGAGGTGCCGATACGGGAACAGGCTCTCTCCGAGCACGACGCCAGGGCCATCAGGGACTTTCAGTTCCTGACAGCTAAGCCGCTGCTGCTCGTGATCAACATCGGGGAGGGCCTTGTTCGGGATTCGGCCAGGCTGGATGCCGAGTACGGCGGTCGATACCGCAGAGAGAACTGCGAGGTTGCCGTTCTCTGCGGCCAGGTGGAGATGGAGCTCACGCAACTGGACGATGCGGACGCAGTCGAGTTCCGGGAGAGTCTCGGGCTCAAGGAGTCGGGCCTGGAGCGCATGATCCGCGTCTCGTACGGCATGCTGGGGCTGGTCTCCTTCTTCACGGTCGGGTCGGACGAGGTGAGGGCGTGGACCGTCAGGCGCGATACCCCGATGCAGAAGGCCGCGGGGAAGGTGCACAGCGACATGGAACGCGGCTTCATCAGGGCGGAGGTCATCGGATTCGATGACCTGGACAGGTGCGTCAGCATGGCGGAGGCGCGAAAGCAGGGCGTGCTGCGGCTTGAGGGCAAGAACTACCCGGTGACGGACGGTGACGTCGTCACCATACTTTTCAACGTCTAGGCTGCCGCCCTCCAGTCCTGGCCCGAGTGCCTAGGTCGCGGCCCCTTGTGACAGCAGTTGGTCGATCTCCTCGAGAGTCATGGCCAGTGTAATCGTCAGATCGGAGCCATCGACTTCGGCCTTCAACTTCGCGAGCACGTCCGGTATCACGTCGCGCCCCTCCTCGGGAAGCTGAATGCCGCCGACACCGTCCCCCGGAACCCCGTATGTGCTGACGAAAGCTTTCACCATGCTCACGAGTGCTTTCGCGTCCTTGGCGGAGCTGCTGCTGGCGAAGCTGACCTTTAGCTGTGCCGTGATCGACTGCCCGTCGCGGGCGAAAGTGAACCCTGCCAGCCGGGCGTCAGCCAGTGAGGACAGGTCTATCGGAATCGGCATCGACATAGTCTCGTTTGCGCCCTGAAGAGCCTCTTCCGTTGCCACTTCCTTCGTGGAGGCGGCGAACTTCGCAAGCACGGTACCCAGTCCGCCGAATGTGTCCACCACCACACCCCCCATCGATCGCCCCTTGCCCGCCTTGACGTCGATCACGTCGGTGACGGCCTCAATCGTGCCGATCACGACCGTCTTCTCGTCGAGGAAGGCGACGGCGGCCCCCGCGTCCTCGTCCGCATACACGTCGTACCCTTCGTGGGTGGTCGCTACGAAGCTGACGTCGGCGGCGTTTTCGATGCTGTTGATGAAGTCGGCTGAGTCGAATGTGCCTATGCCGATGGCGCCGGCATATCCAGTGTCATCATTGCTGGTGGACGTGTCGCCGAAGATGAACAGTTCGTCGAAGGCGCGCGGATCGATGCCCGTCTCCGCCTGGAAGGCGGCAAGAGCTGCTTCGAACGTCTGCGGGTTGTCGGAGTCTTTCGGCAGCGCGTCATAGATCCTGATGAGGTCGCTGTCGCTCAGGAGACGGCTGACATCTATGTGCCCGACGGCATCGGCCCGCTGGGGCACCAGGTCCAGGGACCCTCCGCCGCCGGTGGAACTGCATGCCACCACCAGTGACAGGACTAGCGCCGCAACAAGCAGGGAAACGGCCTTGTATCGCATCTTCTCTCCTCTTCGGGGAAATCCGGACCTGGTTGCGAGTCTAGCATCCACTCCGATTGCTGTCAATGAAGAATGGTTCTCGAGGTTGACCAGCGAGCCCGCGTCGGCCTAGAATGGACTTGGAGGGACCAGGTGTTCGAGACTCTTTCCGACAAGCTGGCTGGTGTCTTCAGGAGGCTCTCCAGCAAGGGGAAACTGACCGAGCAGGACGTTGACGAAGCTCTGCGGGAGGTCAGGCTGGCTCTGCTGGAAGCCGACGTCAACTTCAAGGTGGTGAAGGAATTCGTTGCCAGGACGAAAGAACGCGCCATCGGTGCCGACGTTCTGGAAAGCCTCTCTCCGGCGCATCAGGTGGTGAAGATCGTCAACG
>CAZNMB010000196.1:0-4587 GCA_964574095.1 uncultured Dehalococcoidia bacterium | reverse complement strand
ACCGCCGATGCGGTCAGGGTACACCAAACTGGCGGGCGGTGGGTCGCCCGGTGTTACCGGTGACCGGGCGGTCTCCCTGCGTTGCCGCCGGCAGGTGGCTCCCTCGTCCTGCATCTGCCCTCGCGGCGGGTCATCCCCGAATCCTCGGCATCGTCAACGCCTCCGTGACACACATGGGCATTCTGACCGAGCGTGGCGCAGCTCGCTGGAATCCGGCTCCGGCCGGGATTCACCACGTCGGGCGGCAGCCCTCCGAATACGTTCGTTCCCGGAGAGCCCGTATCACCGATGTGGCGCTCCTGTTCGCGCTGGCACATCCGTACATCGCAACGACCTGTGTCGGCATGAAGTCGATCGACCATGTCACCGAGAACCTCGAAGTCCTGGGCGGGGAGTTGGATCCGGAGCTCCTGGCCGAGATCGAAGAGACGTTACTCCCGTCAAGAACCTCAACTGGAGCCAAGGCGTCCCCGATTACAGCGATCCCGGTTCGGTTTCCATGAGGCCGGAAGCCTCGTGAGGGACTCGGCGACGGGACGGCCGTCCGTCAGCGCCCCATCCAACCACCGTCGACCGTGAGGACGGTGCCATGGATGTAGCTGGCATGGTCCGATGCCAGGAAGACGGCGGCACTTGCCACGTCGGCCGGGGTGCCCCAGCGACCTGCCGGAATTCTCTCCAGGATCGCCCGTGATCGAACGGGGTCACGACGGAGTGCTTCGGTGTTGTCGGTGTCCATATACCCCGGGGCGATGGCGTTCACGTTGACGCCGTAGGAGGCCCACTCGTTTGCCAACGCCCGGGTCAGACCGGCGATGGCGCTCTTCGATGCGGTGTAGCCGGGCACCGTGATTCCCCCCTGGAAGCTGAGCAGGGAGGCGGTGAAGATGATCTTCCCCGACCGGCGGGCGACCATCCCCCTTCCCAGCTCGCGAGCGAGGATGAAGGGAGCGTTCAGATTCACCTCCATCACCTCGTCCCAGTACTCGTCGGTATGCTCGAGCACAGGCTCACGGATGATGATGCCCGCGTTGTTGATGAGAATGTCGACCTTGTGGCCCTCATCATCGAGCCATCCCACAAGCTCGTAGAGCGCCGCTCTGTCTGAGAAATCGCACGCTCGCCCCACGAAGTTCCTGCCCTCCGCTTCGACGAGTCGTTGCACCTCGGAACCCGAAGCCTCCTGAGTGGCCGACACTCCGATCACATCGGCACCCGCCGCGGCGAGTTCTGCCGCGATCGCCTTGCCGAGACCACGACGGGCCCCGGTCACCAATGCGCTCTTCCCGGAGAGGTCGATGAGATGGCTCACGGCTGGTAACTCCTACTTCGCTAGATACGACGCGAGGGCAGTCAGGTCGGCGACGAGTCGCTCGCGGAGCTCTGGAGTCAGGCGGTCCTTGAACAACGTCGTGCTCACTCCATGCTGAGAACCTCGATCCGTGGTGTCCACGGCCACGGCGAGGCATGCGACGTTGGGCGCCGCTTCCTCGTCGTCGACGGCGTAGCCACGTTCCCGAACCGCGGCCAGATCGTCGAGCAGCGTTGTCAGCGTGCTGTGGGAACGCTCCGTGAGGCGTAGGAGAGGCTCGGCCAGGGTCGCCGCGACCTCTGCGGGCTCGAGGCGGGCGAGCATCGCCTTTCCGATGGCTGTCGAGGTCGCGGGGAGTCGCTTGCCGATGGCCGATGTGAGGGCAATCGGCTGGGTCCCGTCGTGGCGGGCGAGGAAGAGAACTTCCCCGCGATCGAGGGTTCCCAGCTGGGCCGTCTCGGCCGCGAGGGCATCGAGCGACGGGAGGAAGTCTCGGAACCGTTGTACCTGGTCGTCGGTCCGCAGAAACGTCGTGGCCAGTTCCACGACCGTGGGACCGATGGTGCATCCGGCGCCCACTCGCCGAACCAGTCGGGCCTCGACGAGAGCGGCGAGGATGTTCGTCACCGATGAATGGGGGATGCCGGTCTCCCGGGCGATATCGGATACCCGCACGGGCGTCTCCGACCGTCTCGCGATCACGTCGAGAACGGATGCGGCGCGGAGGACGGCGGGGGAGGGGGTGCCGGGACTGCCGGCAGTCATCGTGAATCGATCATGAGCTTGACGACCTCTCCCCCCGAGGCAAGCCGGGCGACCACAGCGGCGGGGTCGGACGTCGGGACGATGTCGGTGATGAGCGAGTCGGCTTTGATTGCTCCATCGGCGAGGAGCGCGACGGCCTTCTCGAAGTCTTCCCGCCGTGGTAGTCGATCGCCAGAAAGGTCATCTTGGACAGTATACTGCAACTACCACAGTATCCTGTCCTCGCAACAGAGGGGGAAGAGGTCCGACGTGGCCGTTCGCCGCAAAGCCGAGGTGCTTCTCACCATCGAGGACGAGGGTGTCGTCCCCGTGTTCTCCAACCCGGCCCCGGACGTCGCAGCCGACGTCGCCGACGCCCTCGTAGCAGGCGGATTCACCACCCTCGAGTTCACCAATCGTGGCGACGGCGCCATCGGCGTCATGGAAAGCCTGATCCGGCACACGCGACGCCACCTTCCCGAACTCATCGTGGGCGCGGGGTCGATCGTCGACGGCGCAACGGCGGCTCACGTGGTCGACGTCGGCGCCAACTTCGTGTTCGGTCCCAGCTTCTCCGCCGACGTGGCGCATGCCTGCAACCTCCGCAACGTTCCCTACGTCCCCGGCTGCGGGACCGTGACCGAGATCCTCACCGCCTACCGGGCGGGTTGTGACCTGGTGAAACTGTTCCCCGCGGGCTCACTGGGAGGGCCGGGCTTCCTCGCCGCGGTGCGCGCTCCGTGTCCTTGGGTGAGGGCGATTCCGACCGGCGGGGTGGATCCGACGGTCGATTCGCTGCGGTCGTGGTTCCAGGCCGGTGCGCCGGCCGTTGGCATGGGGTCGAAGCTGTTCCCGAAACGAATCATCGAGGAGCGGGACTTCGATGGTCTCCGTGCCCGCGTCGCGGCGACCGTGGCCGCCGTCGCGGAAGCGAGGAGTTGACCGTGGCGCTTCGGATCGCATCGGCAGTCGAGACCCGCTGGGACTGCGTCGCCCTCGGCGAAGTCATGCTCCGTCTCGATCCGGAATCGGACCGCATCAGAACCGCGAGGCGTTTCCGGGTGAACGAGGGCGGCGGTGAATACAACGTGGCCCGTGCCCTGCGGAAGGTCTTCGGCATGCGCAGCGCCATCGTCACCGCACTCGTCGACAACGAGGTCGGCCACCTCGTCGAGGACCTCATGATGACCGGCGGGGTCGATCTTCGGCATGTCAAGTGGGCGCGGCACGACGGCATCGGCCTGGCGTCCCGGATGGGTCTCAACTTCACGGAGAGAGGATTCGGTATCCGCCCGGCACTCGGAGTCTCCGACCGGGCCAACACCGCGGTGTCGCAGCTGAAGCCGGGTGACGTCGACTGGAACCGGATCTTCGACGACGAAGGCGTCCGGTGGTTCCACACCGGCGGCATCTTCGCCGCGCTGTCGGACACCACCGCGGAGGTCGCCGAGGAGGCGATGGGCGCGGCTCGACGGGCCGGCACCATCGTCTCGTATGACCTCAACTTCCGGCCGTCATTGTGGAAACCGAGAGGCGGCAAGGCACGGGCGGTGGAGGTGAACCGCTCGCTGGCGCCGCACGTCGATGTGATGATCGGGAACGAGGAGGACTTCACCGCGGCCCTGGGATTCGAGGTGCCGGACCTCGATCCTGGGATCACCAAGATCGACCCCTCGGCGTTCAAGGCCATGATGGGAGCCGTCTTGGAGGAATTCCCCAACCTGGAGGTGGTCGCCACCACGCTCCGGAATGCCACATCGGCGGGATTCAACGACTGGGGCGCCATCTTGTACACGGAAGGTCGGTTCCACGAGTCGCGACTCCGTCCCGACCTCCAGATCTTCGACCGGGTCGGCGGCGGCGACGGGTTCGCCAGCGGCATGATCTGGGCGTTCCTCGACGGTCGTTCCGCCGACGAAGCCGTTGAGATCGGGGCGGCGCACGGGGCATTGACGATGACCACGCCTGGGGACACCTCGATGGTGACCAGCTCCGAAGTGCTGAGAGCCGTCTCCGCTCACGGTGCCCGAGTCGTGCGGTGAGTGGTCCGGGTGTGGCGCCGGGAGCGCTTCCGCGGTCTTAGACGGTGAGGCCGTAGGTGCCGGCCGCACGTCGCCAGAGGGCCCACTCCAGGTCGGCTCCTACCAGGTCGGAGAGAATCTGCACCTCGGCCCCGAGCACCTTGGAGTAGCTCGCCGCCAGGGTGGACACCGGCCAATCGGATCCGAGCATGAGGCGCTGGGCGCCGAAGAGTTCGACGACGGTCGTGACGTAGGGCGCGAGATCGGAAGGCTTCCGTGACGACCAATCGGCCTCGGTCACCATGCCGGAGAGTTTGCAGGTGACGTTGGCCAGCTCGGCGATCCGTCCGGTCGCCGACGTTCACGGATCGGTCTGTCGCGCTGCGATCGGCGGCTTGGCGAGGTGGTCGGCTCACACGTACTCGCGGCGGCGGAGCCAGCGGAAGGCAAACCAGCCGGGGAGGGTCGGCAGCCAGAACGTGAAGAGGCGGAACACCAGCACCCCGGCGA
>CAZNMB010000195.1:0-4597 GCA_964574095.1 uncultured Dehalococcoidia bacterium | reverse complement strand
ACGAGAGATTCAGGAAGTACCTGAGGTACGTTCAGGACAACGACCTGATGCTGGCCGGTGCCATGTCGGACCCGAAGGGCGACAGGAGCCTGAGGCCGCACCAGCAGCCGGACCCCGACATGTACGTGCACATTGTTGAGAAGAGAGACGATGGCATCGTGGTCCGGGGCGCCAAGGCCCACATCACAGGCACGGTGAACGCACATGAGATCCTGGCGATGCCCACGCGCACGATGGGAGAGGACGACAAGGACTACGCAGTGTGTTTCGCGGTTCCGGTCGACGCGGAGGGGGTCACGCTCATCTTCGGGAGGCAGACCAACGACACGAGACGGCTCGACGGCGAGATCGATGCCGGCAACGCGAAATACGGCATAGTCGGCGGCGAGTGCCTCATAGTCTTCGAGGACGTATTCGTGCCCAACGAACGCGTATTCATGTGCGGCGAATTCGACTTCACCGGCCAGCTGGTCGAGACCTTCGCCGGCTTCCACCGGAGCAACTACGGCGGCTGTAAGGTCGGGCTCGCTGACGTAGTCACGGGCGCCGCGTACTGGGTCGCAGAGAGCAACGGCGTCGAGAAGTCCCCCTACATCAGGGACCTGCTGGCCGAGATGGTGAGTATGGCGGAGACGTGCTGGTCATGCTCGCTGGCCTGCTCGTACCAGGGCAGCAAGACCAAGTCCGGGGCATACACCATCAACCCGCTGCTGGCCAACGTGGTCAAACTTAACATAACACGCCTCACCTATGAATGGATGCGCCTGGCCCAGGATATCGCCGGCGGCCTCATAATCACGCTGCCGTCGGAGATGGACTACCGGAATCCCGAGGTCGGCAAGTACATCGACAAGTACTTCGGCGCCAAGGAGGGCAAGTCCACGAGGGACAGGATCCACATGGTGAGGCTCATCGAGAACATGGCGGTGGGGGCGGGCCTGCCGGAGGCGCTCCACGGCGCGGGCTCACCGCAGGCGCAGAAGATGATGATCCAGCGGCGCGGCGGGCTGGACCGGAAGAAGGAGATCGCCGAGGCCATCGTCGGCATCACGCGCGACAAACACTTCGAGAAGATCACCGGGAAGAGCGAGGAGGAGTACTTCAAGAAGTACCGCGAGTCCCTGCCCAAATGTGAGTAGGGGCCAGCCAAGCCGTGCGTTCAACGAGGCAGGTCGTTCGCAGGACGACCTGCCTCTCTCTTCTTCAGAGGCTTGGCCGCCTCATGTCGCCAGTCTCGGCTGGCACAGCATATCTCCGCTCCACCTACCGCTGACGGCCGCAAGTTTCTCCGTCGTCATTCCCGTGGACACGGGAGCCCACCGCTGCTCCTGGTCTGGATTCCTGCTTCGGCAGGAATGACAGAGGTTGGCAAGTACAACAAGAAGAGGCAGGCATACATGGCGCATGCCTGCCTCTTCAATGAATCCGTTATGCTTCGGACGCGACGAAGCCAGTGTGACGGAGTGCGTTCCTACTTCCCCTTGAAGGCCGGCTTTCGCTTCTCGAGGAAAGCCTTTGCGCCCTCCTCCGCGTCCTCGGTCTTGAAGATGTCCGAGAAGAGCTTGCCTTCGTTCTCGATAGCCTCCTCCATTGGCATCTCCATCGTCGCGTAGATGCTCTTCTTGGTGGAGGCCACGGCGACGGCGCCCTTGCTCATGAGCTTCTTCACCATCACTGCGACCGCGTTCTCGAGCTCCGCGGCGGGCACCACCTGATTGACCAGGCCGATGCGATACGCTTCCTCCGCACCGATCGGGTCTCCGGTAAGGCACATCTGCAGGGCTCTGCCCTGCCCGACAAGGCGCGTCAACCTCACGCTGCCGCCGCCCCCGCACATGATGCCCAGCCTTATCTCCGGCTGGCCGAACTGGGCCGTGTCCGCTGCAATGCGGATGTCGCATCCCAGGGCGATCTCACAGCCCATGCCCATGGCAAACCCGTTGACGGCGGCGATCACCGGCTGCGGCAGCTGCTCCAGGCTTGACGGGGAGAAGAAGACCTTGTGGTCATCGAGGACGCTCCCCCCCTTCTTCGTCATCTCCACCCACGCCAGGATCGTCTTGTCGATATCCGCGCCCGACATGAACGCCCGGTCGCCGGCCCCGGTCATGACGACAACTCTGACGCTCTTGTCGCCCCCGATGTCCTTCACGGCCTTCTTCAACTCCTCGGACATCTTGGGGTTGAATGCGTTCAGGACTTCGGGTCGATTGAACGTGATCCTGGCGACCCCATCCTTCTTCTCGACGATGATAGTCTCGTAGGCCATGGCATCCCCCTCGCTATTTGTCGGAGAGACCCGCTCTCTCCCTATTTCTTGACCTCTGCCCTTATCAACTCAATGAACTGGTTGACGTCCGACCCGGCGCCGTAGATCTCCCGGACACCCTGCTTCTTCAGCATGCCATAGTCCTCGTCCGGTATGACGCCGCCGAGGACTACGATGACGTTGTCCATCTTGTTCGCCTTCAGCCCCTTCATCACCTTGGGCAGGTGGGCCTCGTAGGCGCTGGTGAAGAAGCTCATGCCGATCACGTCCACATCCTCCTGGGCCGCCATCTTCACCACTTCTTCGGGCTGGCTATAGCTCGCATAGACCACTTCGAAGCCCGCATCCTTGCACCGGGACGCGATCAGACGCAGCCCCCGGTCGTGGATGTCAATCCAGTGCTTGACCAGCAGGACTCTTGGTCTTCCGTTCTTCGACATTTGTCTGCACCCCCTTTGCGGTACTTAACTCAAAGGTCAGGCTCTAGTACTTCAGCATCACGTTGTATTCCGGGCCCCATCTCATGACTTTTCTCAGCGCCCGGGATATCTCTCCCGCGGTGGCCTTGGCCTTGGCGGCTTCGATGCACGCGGGCATCACCAGCCCCCATTCACCTTTCTTCAGCCTCTCGCACGCCTTCACGACGCCGTTGAGGGCGGCTTGCGTCTTCGCCTCGTCCCTGCGCGCCTTGTAGTCCTTGATGCGTTCGATGGAGACGCGCGCCACCTCCGGGTCGGGCCGGAATGCCTTCACCTTGAGGTCATCCTTGGTGGCGTACTTGTTCCAGCCGACGACTATGCGCCTGCCGGCCTCGATGTCCTCGCGCCACTGGTCGCATCCCTTGCGCAGGACGCGCGCCAGCATGCCATCCTTGTGTGCCTTCACGAAACCGCCGCCGTCTTCAATCTCCTTGAGAATCTTCTTGCCCTCCTCGACCATCTGGTGAGTCAGCCACTCAACGTAGTACGATCCGGCCAGCGGATCACTGACCCTGGTCACTCCGGTCTCGTGCAGCAGGATCTGCTGCGTTCGCAGGGTGAGGATCGCCGATTCCTCGGTGGGGATGCCGATGGGCTCGTCATAGGCCGGCACCTGCATTGCGGTCGTGCCCGAGAGGGCGGCCCCGAGGGCGTGGTACGCGCTCCGAATGATGTTGTTCAGCGGCTGCTGCTTCACCAGCTCGAAGCAGGAGGTGTTCGTGTGTGTTCGCAGGTGCATCGCCGCCGGCTTCGTGCAGCCGTACCTCTCTTTGGCTATGCTGGCCCACAGCTTGCGCCATGCCCGGAACATGCAGATGTACTCGAAGAAGTCGTTGCACTGCGCGATCTGGAAGCCGATGCCTGTCATGAACTTGTCGGGAGCCAGACCTGCGGCCCTGCAGGAGTCGGCGACGGCGACGCCGGTGCCGAGACAGAACCCCATCTGGTGGATGGCGTCCGCGCCCGTCTCCGAGATTGCGTGCCCCTGGATGTTCGTGTGGTTCCAGCGCGGGATCTGGTTGACGCAGAAGTGGATGTTATCCGTGGCCAGCTTGAGTGCGTCCTCCGTCTCCCACATGAAGTTGGGAGCGTACCAGGCGGTGAACACCCAGTTCATCGTGTTGCCGCGCAGGTCGGCCCTGTTGAAGCCCTTGCTCTCGGCGTACGCGATGTAGATTGCGAACATGGGCAGAGTATCGCCGTTGATGAGGACAATGCTGTTCTTGCTGAGGTCCAGCCCGTCCAGCATCCGGGCGAAGTCCTCGTCGGTATTGCAGGAGACCCCGTCCTTGCCGATGTAGCCCTCAGCCTCGGGATCATCGGGATCGATGCCGAAATAGCCGGGGTAGTCCCACACCAGGTTGTAGGCCCTGCCGCCGAAGTAACCCTCCATTCCCGCCTTGGTCAGCGCCTCCATCCGTTCCTTGGTGTCCTCCGGCAGGCCATAGCCGTGCACGGGCTGGTTGATCCACGGCTGGAACTGGTAATGGAGCGGATAGTTGCTTCTCAAGTAGGGATACGCGCCCGGCATCCCCATCTCGGTTTCGTAGTCGATATCCTGTACGTCGAGGGGGGTATAGACCGGCCTTATTGGTATTCCGGATGTGGTCTTGGATGAGAAGTCCCTATCGTATTTCGCGACCGCCTGGTCCCACTGCTCCTGCAGCCTCTTGGCCGCTTCCAGGGTCTTTTCGTCAAACATCGCTTCCTCCTTCTGTCCGCAGAGCTACCGGCCTTTGAACTGAGGGTCTCGCTTGGCCAGGAATGCCGCTCTGGCCTCGGCGACGTCCTCGGTGGCGAAGACGGTGGGCATCATCGCCATGGTCCAGTCCCAGTCCTCGCGGCACTT
>CAZNMB010000194.1:0-4599 GCA_964574095.1 uncultured Dehalococcoidia bacterium | reverse complement strand
CCGACCCTGGTCGAAGTCCCAGTAGGCGAGGCGGTCGGTGCCATCGGGGCAGTCGTAGACCCGGAAGCAGAACGTGCCGCTCAGGTTCTTGGCCGCCGCGAGGTGCGCGGCGTCGCCGTTCATCTTCCTCTGGGCCTCGTCACACCACTCTCTGGAGTAGTACTTGAACGCCACGGCTTGTGACCCCCTTCCCGTCCGTCGAACGCGCCCCCCTTTTATCAGAGGGCGCTGGGAATGTCAACCGACCGGGGATTGACATGCTCGACCGGGCCTCGTAGAGTTGGCCTGAGTGAAGTAAGCCCGTGTTGAGGGGGCCAGGCCGATGGCGCTCGATTTCGATCTGACCGAGGAGCAGAACCTCACGCGGCAGGCTGTTCGCGACTTCGCCGAGAAGGAGATCGCGCCCGTCGCGCGGGAGCTGGACGAGAGGGAAGAGTTCTCCGTCGAGCTGACGCGGAAGATGGCCGGCATCGGGCTCCTGGGCTGCTGCGTGCCGGAGAAGTACGGCGGGTCGAACATGGGGTACGTCTCCTACATCATCGCTGTCGAGGAACTGGCGCGGGTGGACGGGTCGCAGGCGGCGACGATCGCCGCGGCGAACTCGCTGGGGATCGGGCCGGTCTACCAGTTCGGCAGCGAGAAGCAGAGGGCGGAATGGCTCCCCCGCCTCTGCTCGGGGGAGATGCTGGCGGCCTTCGGCCTGACCGAGCCCGAAGCGGGCTCCGATGCCGGAGGCTCTCGGACCAGGGCCGAGCTCCGGGACGGCACCTGGGTGATCAACGGCAGCAAGATCTTTATCACCAACTCCGCCTGTCCCCTGACGGGGGTCGTGGTGGTGCAGGCGGTCACGGCGCGTCAGGAGGAGGGCAGGCCGGAGCTGACCTGCATACTCGTGCCCGCCGGCGCTCCGGGCTTCACGGCGAAGGAGATGACGGCCAAGATGATGTGGCGGGCGTCCAACACCGGCGAGCTGTTCTTCGACGACTGCGCCGTGCCCGAGGAAAACCTGCTGGGCATGCGGGGCGATGGCTTCCACCAGATGCTCGCTACCCTGGACAGGGGACGGCTCAGCATCGCCGCGATGGGGCTGGGCGGGTCTCAGGGGGCCTTCGAGGCCGCTCTGGAGTACGCCAACTCGCGCACGCAGTTCGGGAGGCCGATCAGCTCGTTTCAGGCCAGCGCCTTCAAGCTGGCGGACATGGCCCTCGAGATCGAGCTCGCGAGGGACCTGCTCTACAAGGCGTGCTGGCTCCTCGAGAAGAAGCGCCCGTTCACCCGCGAGGCGGCCATGGCCAAGCTGTACTGTTCCGAGGTCATGCACCGCTGCGTCCATCATGCGGTCCAGCTTCACGGCGGCTACGGCCTGATGAAGGATTCCAAAGTCGAGAGGTTCTACCGGGACCAGCGGCTCCTCGAGATCGGTGAGGGCACCTCGGAGATACTTCGCATCGTGATCGCGCGCAGCATCGGCATTGCGGGCAGGGCAATGTAGGAGGGGGATCGAGATGCAACAGAGGAAGGCGAAGCGGTCGAAGGGGCCCGGCGCGCCGAAACCGTCCGGTAGGGAGCCTGCGGGGGCCCACGATTTCCTGACGTACGTGCCCCATCCCGAGCGACCGGCCGCGGCTCCCGCGGGCGCGGAGTCCGTGGGGGGCCGGATCAGGAAGGCCCGTGAGACACACGGCCTCACGCTGGACGATCTGAGCGCCCGGACGGGAATAGACGTGGCTGCCCTGGAACTGATCGAATCGGGCCGGGCCGCCCCTCCCCTGGGAGAGCTGGTCAGGCTGGGCAAGGCGCTGCAGACCAGGATGAGCTACCTCGTGTCACCCGGCGTGGAGAAGGCGATGACGGTCGTGCGGGCGAGCGAGCGCCAGCCCTTCTCGCGGTACGGGGGCAGGAGAAGGGAACAGTACGGCTACGCTTACGAGTCGCTGGCCCCGGAGAAGGCCGACCGGCAGATGGAGCCCTTCGTCGTTACGCTCACGCCCACGGAGGCCGACGAGCCCTCGACGCACGACGGGCAGGAGTTCCTCTTCGTTCTCGAGGGCGAGATGCTGGCCCGTGTCGGAGACCGGACCGAGGTCCTGGGGCCGGGGGACGCGCTCTACTACGATTCCAGCCAGCCCCATCTGATCAAGTGCGCCGGCGGCAGGAGGACGACGATTCTGGCGGTGATATACGCCGGGAGGGAGTAGCCGCGACCCGGCAGCGGGTGTCAGCGAAGCATTACCGGGAGGACTGCCATGGCGAGGAAGGTCGGCATAGTCGGGGCGGGGGTTACCCCGTTCAAAGGCCGCTGGGTGGAGAAGACCTACTACGAGCTGGCCCAGATGGCCGCGATGGGCGCCATGCGCGACGCCGGGCTGGAGCCCGGGGACGTTGACGCCGTGTTCTACGGCATCTACAACGATATCTTCCAGAGGACGTGCATACCCGAGCACCCGCTGCAGGGCATTATCGGGCTGCAGGACAAGTTCGGCATCCGCATATCGAACGGCGGGGCCACCGGCGCCTACACCATGTCGGCTGGCCACGCCTACGTCGCGGCCGAGAGGTTCAACGTCGCCCTCGTCCTGGGTGTGGAGAAGGCGACGGACTGCTTCGACTTCACGTCGATGTCGGCCACGCCGGAGGTGATCAAGACGATCGGGTGGTCCGGCGACAGCTTCTTCGAGCAGAAGATAGGATGGTCGGCGGCGGACAGCTACGCCGAGGTGGTCCTGGCCTACATGGACGAGCACCCCGGAGACCTCAAGCCGGAGGTGACGGCCCGCATCTCCGCGCTGCTGTCGGAGCAGGTGCGGACCAACCCCTACGCCCAGCGGCAGCACGACCAGGTGACCCCGGAGGAGGTGATGAACTCCAGGCTCATCGTCTATCCGTTCCGGGAGCTGGAGATCTGCGTCTATACGGAGGGCGCCGCCGCCCTCATTCTCGCCGAGGAGGAGACGGCCCGGGCCATATCGAAGAACACCGGCCGGCCCGTGGTCTGGATCACCGGCGTCGGGGAGTCGAACGAGCACTCGTTCGCGGGGAAGAACCAGAAGGTTATGTCACGTATTATGTCCGACCACCTGTCGGCCCACCGGGCCTACGAGATGGCCGGGATCGAAGACCCCGTGGCGGCCATCGACATCGTGGAGCTTCACGACGCCTTCGTGCACCAGCTTGAGATCAGCATGGCGGAGTTCGGGTTCGTGCCGCCGGGCCGGGCCGACGCGCTGGTGGAGGACGGGATCATGACGCCCGGGGGTAAGCTGCTGGTGAACCCCTGCGGCGGGCTCATCTACTGCGGGCACGCGGTCGGGGCCAGCAACATCATGTCGGCCTGGTCGGCCCGGAACGAGCTCATCGCGAGGAAGCTCCGGGCGGCGCTTGTCCACGGCACTGGCAGCACGATCGCCCAGTACGGCGTCTGCCTTGTACTTGAGCACGAGTGAAATCGGAGGGGCCAGCCATGACGCAACGCAAGCTGATACCGGACGAGTACGTTCCCGATGCCGGGGGCAGGACCATAGAGGTCGGCGGCGGCACCTACTACGAGGTGAACGACGCCATGTTCACCTTCTACCGGCGGAGCATGGGCGAGCTGTCCCCGTTCTTCATCGCCCTGCGCGATGAGAAGGCGGTGCTGGGCCGCAAGTGCACTCGCTGCGGCTTGGTCAGGGTGCCGCCGTTCATGACCCGGTGCCCGGACTGCAACTTCGCGCCCACGGAGTTCCTGCAGGTGGCGCAGGTCGGCGTGATGTACAACACCCCTCCGATCACGTACTTCGCGACATCCATGTTCCAGCACATGGCCCCGTTCGGCAGGGGCCGCGTGCTCCTCAACGGGGCCGACACCGCCCTGAGCGTGAACGTCTACACGACCACCGGCATCCTCGTTCCGGGGCTGGTCAGGAAGGGCACCGAGGTCAAGGTGGTGTTCAAGGACAGCCGCGTGGGCGACATCAGCGACATCTTCTGCGTTCCGACCTCGGAGCTGACCCGGGAGCAGGTCGCGAAGAACGGGCTGCAGGAGTCGGAGCTTGACTGGGGAGCGGCGGTCGAGCCGCGGCTTCCCGGGGCGGATGAGAGTACGGTTGCCGCGTACCGGGCGGCCCTGGACGGGCTGAAGGAGATCGCCGCGCGGATGAACGAGACCGAGCGCTGCCGCAAGGACATCGCCGGCTGGAGACGCAGCATCCTGGTCAAGACGGCCGGCGGGCGGTTCGCCCTGGAGATCGACGACGGCGCTCTGCGGATCGAGGAGAGGGAGGTCCCGGCGCCGGACTTCGTCATGGTCTGCGCGGACCTCGGGACCCTGCTCGACGGGCTGGCCTACCGAGGCGCTCTGACCGACTCGGTCATCATGGGGAGGCTCTGGATCAGCAAGAACATGGAGTTCACCACCATCTTCAAGCTGGACAGGATGGCCCGCTCCCTCGCCCGGGCGCAGAAGACCTAGCGCTCGAACCCCGCCGCAGCAGCCTCGCTACGCCGGACCATCGGGACTGCCAACGGACGGCGCCGCATCTCCGTCACGAGCCGATACACGTTATCGCATGCCTCTTCGATTGAATGGGCGATGTCGCGTGCCAGGCGTGTTGATTCCAG
>CAZNMB010000193.1:0-4610 GCA_964574095.1 uncultured Dehalococcoidia bacterium | reverse complement strand
GGTTCACGTGCAACAGCGGCCTCGCAGAACGGCTGAAGGGCAAGGTGCCGGAAGTATATACGGTCGGGGACTGCGTGCAGCCGGGCAAGATACGCGGGGCCATCCACAGCGCGGCACGTGTGGCGCGGCAGATCTAGTGAACCGAAGACGAAACGCGCTTTGATTGAGGATGCGGCAGGATGGCCAAGACGATAGTGATTCCCGTGACTCTGGACACCAAGGGGGAGGAGACCGCCTTCATCCGGGACCGGATCGAGGCGAAGGGACACCGAGCACTGGTCATCGACGTCGGCGTCCTAGGCGAACCCCAGTTCAAGGCCGACGTGCCCCGTGACGAAGTGGCCAGGGCCGGCGGCGCGAGCCTGGGAGACCTGATCGCGGCGGCGGAGAAGGGCGCCGACAGGACGGAGGCCACGAACGTGATGGCGCTGGGCCTGCAGCGGATCGTCAAGGACCTGCACTCCGCGGGCAGGCTCGACGGGATACTATCGCTCGGGGGATCGACAGGCACCGCGCTCGGGACGCAGGCGATGAGCGTGCTGCCCATAGGCGTCCCCAAGCTCATGGTCAGCACGGGGTTCGAGCTGCGGTTCGTCGGCCACAAGGACATAGCCATCATGCAGACGCCCGCTGACATCCTCGGGCTCAACTCGGTGATGCGCAGGACTCTGGCCAGCGCGGCGGGCGCCATCGTGGGCATGGTGGAAGCCGAAGTACAGGCGGAGTCCACGCAGCTTGTAGGCATCACCGCTCTCGGCGTCACCACGCCGGCGGTGATGAACCTGATCCCGCTCCTGCGGGAGAGGGGATACGACCCGATAGCGTTCCATACGGACACCCAGGTATTGACGGAGCTGGTCAGCCAGGACAGGATCAGCGGCATCATAGACATCACCACGTTCGAGGTGATGATACCGCTGTCCCTTCACCTGCCGGAGTCTCTGGCCGAGGGCCGGCTGGCGCTCGCCGGCGAGAAGGGCCTGCCGCAGGTTATCGTTCCCGGCGGCCTGGACATGTTCATCCTGCCCGGAACGAAGGACTCGATCCCGGAAGAGTACAGGGACCGCGCCATACACGTTCACGGCCCCGACACGGTGCTCATCCGGACGACCAGGGACGACGTCGCGAAAGCGGCGCGGATCCTGGCGGAAAGGGCGAACCGGTCCGCCGGGCCGGTCGCCATTGTGATTCCCGCGCGCGGGTTCTCCTCCGTGGACGCGCCGGGGCAGCATTTCTACGACCCCGATGCAGACCAGGCATTCGCGCAGGTGGTCAGGGACACCGTGAAGGACAGTGTCCGGATCGTGGAGGTCGACGCGCATATCAATGAAGACAAGTTCGCACGTGCCGTCGTTGACGCCTTCGAGAAGCTGACCGCGAAGGGAGGCGGCTAGCATGGGGAGGAGATTCAGGCGGGAGGACGTCCTGGGGAGGCTGAGGGCGACCGCGGCCGGGGGGAAGCCGATCATAGCCGCGGGCAGCAGCGCGGGCATCATCGCCAAGTGCGCCGAGCTTGGGGGCGCCGACCTGATAATGGTCTACAGCTCCGGAAGGGCCCGGATCAAGGGCTTCCAGACCAGCATCGCCGAGAACTCGAACCCGGTGACACTGGAGATGTTCGGGGAGATAGACGCCGTGGTGCAGGACACGCCCATCATCGGCGGTGCGGACGCCACGGAACCTCCGGCCGGCAGGGACCTGTCGCAACTGGTGAAGACGTTCGCCGACACCGGTTTCTCGGGCATAATCAACTTCCCCACGTACGGTTTCTTCAATGACGCGGCCTGGCGCGCGGACAGGGACACTCAGGGAATAGGCTTCTCCCGTGAGGTCGAGCTTATCCGCGCGGCACGGGGCATGGACGTCTTCAGCATGGCATACGTGTTCTTCCCGGAGGATGCCGCGGCGATGGCCGAAGCCGGTGTTGACTGCGTCGTCCCCCACACCGGTGGCACCGCCGGAGGACTGGTGGGCTTCGACTCGATTGCGGCGCCTCTGGACGACGCCGTCGCCGCCGTCCAGGGCATGATCGTCGCGGCGAGGCAGGTGAGGCCGGACATCATCTGCCTGGCTCACGGCGGGCGCATTGCATCTCCCGAAGACACCGGGTATCTTTATGCTCATACCGACGCGATGGGTTTCGTCGGGGCCTCGAGCATCGAACGGATACCTGTGGAGAAAGCCGTCACCGGGATCGTCCGGGAATTCAAGGCCTTCGAGCTGAAGAGGCGCTGACCCCACCGCGGGCGAAGGGAGCACTCATGGCCGGAAGAAGCGACCCCCACGTCGCGATCGCGGAGAGGCATGGCTTCGGCCAGTCTCAGCCGTACCTGCGCGTCCTCAGGTTCCTGATGACTCCGGCACAGGCCGAGATGGCCCTTCTGCTGCCGGGCTCTCCCGAGGAGATAGCGGAGAAGAGCGGCCTCGACCCGGGCGCGGTGAAAGAGGACCTTGACCGGCTGGTCAAGAAGGGCGTCGCCGTCCCGAGAGACTACAGGAATCCCGACTACTACAACCTGTGCAAATACGCGGAGCGGCTCTGGGAAGTGAGCGAATCGCTGATGGGCCTCGACATATATACCGAGGCCGAGGTGCGGGAGCTCTTCCACCTGTGGGAGGAATGGAAGCGTACCGACTACGCCGACATGACCGCCGAGCGCTGGCTCAACCTCAAGGCAATGGGCATCAACGGGCTTAGGATCGTCCCCGCGTACAAGGCCATTCTGGACATCCCGGATATCCTGCCCCACGAGGACCCGAGAGAGATCGTGAGGGTGCAGCCGCTGATTACCGTCGTCTCCTGCTCGTGCCGCAAGCACAAGAAGGTCATCGGAACGCCGTGCCTGAAGTCGGATTCCGACGCCAACTGCCTCCAGTTCGCCAAGTCGGCCGAGTACTCCCTCCACAGAGGGCACGGGCGTCGCATATCGGTCGACGAGGCACTGGACATCATCAACCGCAACGAGGACGACGGCCTCGTTCACCAGTGGATGAACCACTCCAAGATCGAGGCGGCCCAGCCCTACGCGCTGTGCTCCTGCTGCAGGTGCTGTTGCACCGTCTGGCACGCCGCGGACATTCGCCAAGTGCCGAACGACGCCGTGTTCGCCCGGAGCCGCTACGAGGCCCGCGTTGACCCGGACCTGTGCGACGGCTGCCAGGAGTGCGTGGACAGGTGCCAGTTCGATGCCATCGAGATGCGGAAAGTGGAGGGCTCAAAGCGGCTCAAGGCCGTCGTCGATCCCGAGAAATGCTGGGGCTGCGGTGTGTGCGCCCTGGTGTGTCAGCCCCAGGCGCTCCGGCTTCACCTGGTGAGACCGCCGGAGCATATCCCGGCCTGACCGGGGCCGGGCCTCGAACGGAAGGAGAGCGAGATGCCGACAGCACGGGTGGGAGACATCAGCCTTCACTACGAGGTCCACGGAGAGGGCGAGCCCCTGCTGCTGATAATGGGCTACGGGGCCGACTCGAACTGGTGGTACCTGCAGACCGCCGCCTTCTCCCGGGAGTTCAAGGTCATCGTCTTCGATAACAGAGGGACCGGCCTCAGCGACAAGCCCGACGTCCCTTGCACGATGCGGATGATGGCGGATGACGCGGCGGGGCTGCTTGACGCGCTGGACATAGACGCGGCTCACGTCTTCGGCGTCTCGATGGGCGGCATGATCGCCCAGGAGCTTGTGCTGCACCACCCCGACAGGGTGCTGGGCCTCATCCTCGGCTGCACCACGCCCGGCGGGCACAATGCGGCCCCGCCCGAACCGGAAGCCCTGCTCTTCCTGCTCGACTTCGAGCGCAGAAGGAGCCTCCCCCTCGAGCAGCAGGCACAGGAAATGCTGCCCTACCTCTTCAGCCGGGGGTTCCTCGACAGGAACAGGGAACGCGTGGGAGAGTTCCTCGCGCGCGCGTTCGAGCACCCGACGCCGGTCCACGGCTACCAACGACAGTCCGAGGCCTTCATGAGCTTCAAGGCCTATGACCGGCTGCCCGAGATCAAGGCCCCTACTCTCGTGATGGCGGGCACAGCCGACAGGCTGGTCCCGGTGGAGAACTCGCGCATACTCGCATCGAGGATACCCGACGCCGAGCTTGTCGTCTTCGATGACGTCGGGCACGGCTTCACCGGCGAGGTCCCGGAGGAGTCCAACAAGGCGGTTCTCGAGTTCCTCGGAAGACACAGCGGCCAAAACGCCCCCGGCATGGCGCGGTAGCGGCGGCGGGAAGGAGCCGACATTGATCAACAAGGTATTCAACAGCTTCGACGAGGCGGTGGCGGACATCCCCGAAGGCGCCTCCATCGCAATGGAATGCTGGGGCATCCCGGGCACCGCTCAGAACCTGATCGCCGCCCTCAAGCACAAAGGGACCGGCGGCCTGACCGTCATCACGCACAACTTCTTCCCCATGATCGGCTTCTCTGAGGCAGAGGCGACGACACCCCCCGCGCTCCTGCCCCAAGTGAAGAAGCTGATAACCGCCGTGGTAGGCATCCCGCAGCTTGGCGCCGGCGATTTCGTGAGGGAGTACCTGGAGAAGGGCATGAAGGTAGAGCTTACCAGCCACGGCACACTGGCTTCGAGGCTCTACAGCGGAGCCGCCGGTCTCGGCGG
>CAZNMB010000192.1:0-4656 GCA_964574095.1 uncultured Dehalococcoidia bacterium | reverse complement strand
CTGGCCGTTCCTGTTCTTGAACTGGGCGATCGGGGCCAACGTCGTTCTGTTCTGGGCCAAGGTGTTTTTCAAACTCGGAGGAGGCAGACTTGAAGTTGGAGAGGTACGGGATAGGTATTGCGAAGGGTATGGCGTTAACCCTTCGGCACCTGTTCCGTAAGAACATCACAACCCAATACCCCGACAAACGGCTCGAGACGTCGCGCCGGATCAGGGGCCAGCAGTTTGTCTGGCGCCAGGACCTGTGCACGGGTTGCGCGACCTGCGCGAAGAACTGCCCGCACGGAATCATACATATCGAGACATCGAAGAACGGCGACAACAGGTACATCGTGGACAGGATCGTCTTCGATACGGGGCGCTGCATGTACTGCGGCCTCTGCGTCGAGGTGTGCCCGTACAACGCGCTGTACATGGGTCGCAGCTACGAACAATCGACGTACAGCAGGAGACTGCTGTGGGCCGACAAAGAGACGTTGCTGGATCCGCAAGCCGAGGCCAGCGCCTACGGCCATCCGGAGTTGGAAGAGAAGCTGCCGAAACAGACTCTGCTGGTCTATGGCCAGTTCTCGCGGGACATGGAAGCGAAGGAAGATGACTGAGGTAGCCTTCTGCATCATAGCCGTCATACTGGTGGGTTCCGCCGTGGCTGTGGTGCTGCTGCGCGACCTGTTCCGGTCCGCCCTGCTTCTCATAGTCAGCTTCTTCGCGGTGGCGGCGATATACATCACGCTCTACGCCGACTTCCTCGCGGCGGTCCAAGTGCTTGTCTACGCCGGTGCCATCGGCATCCTGATCATCTTCGCGGTCATGCTGACGCGCGACCTGCGCCACGGCAATCCTTTCAACAGGATCAGCGGGCCCGCTCTCCTGCTCGCACTGCTGCTGCTGGCGACGATTGTGGGAGTGGTGGTATCCACCGACTGGCCCACCGTGTCCCAAGTGCCCCAGGTTGTCGAGATGCCGCTTCACGACCCGGTCACGGGCGAGGCCGTGCGCGGCTCCACCAGCTTCCTCGCCACGGCGCTGTTCGACCGCGACGGCGGGTTCGTGCTTCCCTTTGAAATCGCCTCCGTGCTTCTGCTGGCGGCCCTGGTGGGGGCAATCGTGCTGGTGAGACGCAAGGAGAAGGACTAGACATGAATCTCGGAATTGAGCACTACCTGATACTCTCGGGCGTCCTGTTCTGTATCGGCCTGTACGGCGCGCTGGCCAAGCGCAACGCCGTGGGCATCCTGATGTGCATTGAGATCATGCTCAACGCCGTGAACATCGCCATGGTCGCGTTCTCGCGATACCTGGCGCCCGATGTTGTGGTCCTCACCGGTCAGGTCTTCGCCATCTTCGTCATGACGGTGGCCGCCGCTGAGGCCGCGGTCGCGCTGGCGATCATAATCTCCGTCTACAGGACTCGCCGCAGCGTGGATGTTGAGCAGATGGATCTGATGCAGGGCTAGCTATGACAGGAGAAGACAGCCGGGATACTCGTCACATGTGGACTGAGATACGGACCGCGCCCAACCTGATGATCGCGGAGATGTGGAAGGAGCTCTTCGAGGCTGAAGGGATTCCGACCAGGCTGCTGCCGGAGAAGGTCGGCGCGGGTGCCCGGGGAAGGTTCCGTGTCCTGGTGCCCGACCTCAAGAAGCATCTCATAGAGGACATACTGAGGAAGATCTAGATGCTGTCAAGTACTGTGCTGTGGGCCATCTTTCTGCTGCCGGTGTTCTCTCTCGTTTTCATCGGCCTTGTCCTGCGGCCGTTTTTCAAGGACCGACCCAACCTCAGCGGCTACACGATCATCACCTGCCTCTCCGCCGCTCTCGGGCTCTCAATATGGGTCCTGAACAGCTCCGACCAGTTCCCGATCGAGAGCACCGTCCAATGGGCAGTGGTCGGCAATTTCACGGTCAACCTCGGTTTCGTGGCCGACGAACTCACGGCGATAATGCTGATAGTGGTGACCGGCGTCAGCCTTCTGGTCCAGATCTACTCCCAGGGCTACATGCATGGCGACACGGGCTACCACCGCTACTTCGCGTGGATGTCCCTCTTCACCGCATCAATGCTCGGCCTCGTGCTGTCGGCGAACCTGCTGCTGGTCTACGTGTTCTGGGAGGGTGTCGGCCTTGGCTCCTATCTGCTCATAGGGTTCTGGTTCCACAAGCCTTCTGCGGCCGCGGCGGCCAAGAAGGCCTTCGTGGTCACCCGGTTCGGTGACTTCGGTTTCCTGATCGGAATTCTCATCCTGTACTTCAATACCGGCACCTTCGATATCGCCCAGCTCAACCACATGGAGCTGGCGGCGATCATGGGCACGACAACCCTGACGCTGGCAATGCTCGGCATCTTCTCCGGGGCCGCCGGGAAGTCCGCGCAGTTCCCGCTGCATACGTGGCTCCCCGACGCCATGGAAGGCCCGACGCCGGTCAGCTCCCTGATCCACGCCGCGACCATGGTGGCCGCGGGTGTCTATCTCGTCGCGCGCACGCTGCCGATGTTCGCCGGCTCCGAGTTCGCGATAACGTTCGTCGCCGTCATCGGTGGAGTTACGGCGATCTTCGCCGCCAGCATGGGCCTGGTCATGAACGATATCAAGAGGGTGCTCGCCTACTCGACGATCAGCCAGCTCGGCTACATGATGCTCGGCCTGGGCAGCGTCGGAGTCGCCCTCGCCGGCGGCGAGGCTTCTGCGGACGTCTACATCAAGCTGGGCGTGGCGGTGGGCATCTTCCACCTCTTCACCCACGCGTTCTTCAAGTGCCTCCTGTTCCTGGGAGCGGGCAGCGCGAGCCACGGATGCGGGGGCACGTTCGACATGCGCCTCATGGGCGGCCTGCGCAAGTACATGCCATGGACGTTCGCCGTCTTCCTCGTCGGCGCTCTTTCCCTCTGCGGCATCTGGCCTCTGGCCGGCTTCTGGAGCAAGGACGGCATTGTCATACAGGCGTGGGAGCACACGCCCGCCCTGTTCTGGCTGGCGATCATCACGGTGTTCATGACCGCCTTCTACATGTTCCGGGTGATCTTCATCACCTTCTCGGGCGAGTACAGGGGCGGCGAACCGACTCAGGGTGAGCACGGACACGGCGACCACGGACACAGCGGGCCCCACGAGTCACCGGCGGTGATGATCTTCCCGATGGTCATTCTAGCGCTGATGGCGATCGGCGCCGGATGGACCTTCTGGGCCGGAGGAGCGTATGAGTTCCTCGGCGGGCATGGGCACGGGTTCTTCGACGTCTTCACCAAGGCGGGCGAAGAGCCGCTTCCGCTGATCTCGCTCGCGATCGCCCTGAGTGGAATCGGCCTTGCCTACGCCATGTACGGCGCCAAGTGGATTTCGCCGGAGAAGGTAGGCAAGGCGTTTGCGCCGCTCTACACGCTTTTCTCGCGCAAGTACTACATGGACGAGCTGTACGAGCGCGTCTTCGTCGGCCGTATCCTGTACGACGGGCTCTTCCTGATCATACAGACGTTCGATACCTATGTGGTCGATGGCATCGTGAACGGCGTGGCCAGAATCGCGATGACTCTGGGTGGAACGATCCGCAGGCTGCAGACGGGGCAGCTTCAATCATACGGCCTGGCGATAGGGCTGGGTGTTCTCATCATGGTGCTGGTGTGGTTCGCGTATACATAGGAATCGTCGAGGAGTGAGTGGATTTGAGTACTGACGGCTTCCCGTATCTCTCTCTCATCCTCTTCCTCCCCACGGCGGGCGCGGTTGTGATCGGCCTGCTCGCAAGGGAGGCTAAGACAGTGAGGGTCCTGGCTGCCCTATTCACTTTCACTGCCTTCGCCCTCTCACTAGCGCTGTTTGTCATGTTCGACCGCAGCGGCGGTCTCCAGTTCGTCGAGGAATACACGTGGATCGAGTCGCTGGGGGCCAAGTACCACCTCGGCGTTGACGGCCTGGGCCTGCCCATGGTCATACTCACCACGTTCCTGGGCTTCGTCTCCGTGTTCGTGTCGTGGAAGATCAACCTCCGGGTGAAAGAGTACTTCATCTGGCTCCTCGTGCTGGAGACCGGCATTCTGGGCGTTTTCGCCTCGCTCGATTTCCTGCTCTTCTTCCTGTTCTGGGAAGTGGAGCTCATCCCGATGTACATGCTGATCTCCATCTGGGGCGGCGGCCGGAGGATATACTCGGCGACCAAGTTCGTGATCTACACCCTGTTCGGCAGCGCCTTCATGCTGGCCGGTATTCTCACGCTGTACTACTCAGCCGACCCGCACACCTTCAGCATGGTGGATATCGCCGGCGGGGCAGTGTCGCTGGTCCCGGTCATCCCGCTGGCATCGATATTCTTCCTGATCTTCATCGCCTTCGCCGTCAAGCTGCCGATGTTCCCGTTCCATACCTGGCTCCCCGATGCCCATACCGACGCGCCTACCGCCGTCAGCGTCATGCTGGCCGGTGTGCTCATCAAGATGGGCGGCTACGGTATGATACGGCTCTGCGTTACCATGTTCCCGGGTCCGGCCCAGGACTACGCCCAGCTGCTGATAATACTGGCGCTCATCGGCATCCTCTACGGTGCGGCGGTAACCTTGATGCAGACGGATATCAAGCGGATGATTGCGTACAGTTCCATCAGCCACATGGGCTACGTGCTGCTGGGCATCTTTGCCCTGGGGCAGGTCAGCCTCACC
>CAZNMB010000191.1:1313-4677 GCA_964574095.1 uncultured Dehalococcoidia bacterium | reverse complement strand
GACCGCGACGTGGGGCTGCTGGACTACCACAAGGCATACTATCCCCGCAAGACATTCTGGAGGTGGGCCACCTTCGCCACAATCGACGCGGCCGGGAACCTGCTGGGGGTCAACCTCACACACAACGTGATAGAGGACGACGCGCGATGGAATGAGAACTGCATCTGGCACGGGAACTCCCTCTCGCTGGTCGGGGCCGCCCGCTTCGACATCCCGAAGGACCCGATGCGACCCTGGACGGTCCGCACCGAGGACGGGGCCGTGGACCTGGAGCTCACCCCGCAGGGATTGCGCCGGGAGCGGGTGAACCTCGGCCTCGTGGGGTCAGCCTACGACCAGCCGTACGGGCTGTATTCCGGTACGCTGGTGGACTCCGCGGGCGTGCGACACGCCGTCGAGGACGCATTCGGCATCGCCGAGGACCACGTCGCGACCTGGTAGGCCGCCCTGGCCTTGCCATCGAACGCATTGCCGGGGCGACTCCTGCACTTCAGCTTGCTTCGGCGTGTTTCGCTGGAAAGCATGAGAGGCCTCTCACGGATTTCAGACGGGGGCAGCCATCGAATACCCCTGGGCGGGACTTGACACGTCATCGATTGTCTGGTAGTTTCAATCAACTGATTGATTGACATGCTGACAGAGTCGCGCGGCGGGGCGGTATGAGCACCAGGGAGAGCAGGACGGACACCCTCGACAGGATCCTGGACTCCGCGGAGCGGCTTTTCGCCCGGCGCGGCTTCCACGGCACGTCCACCCGGCAGATCGCTGCCGCAGCGGGAATCTCCATCCAGACGCTGCACTACCACTCCGACGGCAAGCTGAATCTCTACCACATGGTGCTCGAACGTGCCGTGGTTCCGGTAACCCATCTGATCGACACTCACGTACAGAGAATGCTCGCCCAGGACATCAATGACGATCGCGTGCTGGCGGAGTCCACGGGGCGACTCATAGACGAGCTGTTCGATACGATCAGTGACAATCCCAACTACGCGCTCCTGTTTCTGCGCCAGTGGCTCGAGGGAGACGACGAGCTGCGCAGGGTCGAGCGAGAGGAGTTGATGCCGCGTATCCGTGAATGGGTGGGACAGGTGGAGGCGACCGTGGACCGGCAGCGACTGAGCGGAATCGACCTCACTCTCGTGTTCCTCTCACTCAGTTGGGTCTACTGGGGGTTGAATGCGTCGCCCGAGTTCCTGGGCGCCCTTCTGGGGATCAGTCCCGGGTCCACGGAACTCAAACGCCGGTTGAAAGAGCACGCCAAGAACATGACGGGGCGTATGCTCGAGAGTCGTGCGTCGAACGATCGGAAGAAGAGAGGCCAGCCATGACAGCACCAAGGAAGGGGGCCAGTCCGGAACGTCCCGTGGCCGACAAGCGGCAGCTCGCCGATATCGTGGGGGTCGAAGGGGTCAGCGAAGAACCCGCTGTCCTCGAGGAGTACTCCCGCGACCTGAGCTTCGCCGGCGCGCGGCGGCCTCGGTTCGTCGTGAAGCCCGGGGACGCCGGACATGTCCAGAGACTTGTGGAATGGGCCAACGGAACACTCGTGCCTCTCACTCCCGTGAGTTCCGGACCGCCGCACTTCAGAGGAGACACGGTTCCTCCGCAGGACGGAATCGTCGTGGACCTCTCGGGAATGAAGAGGATCCTCCGCATAGATCGCAGGAACCGCGTCGCGATGGTCGAGCCGGGAGTCACCTTCGCCGATCTCAAGCTCGAGGTCGAGAAACAGGGCATGCGAGTGATGCTGCCGCTCGCCCCGAGGTCAACGAAGTCGGTCATCGGCAGTCTTCTGGAACGCGAGCCGATCCTGGTGCCCAAGTACCACTGGGACATGTCCGATCCGCTATGCTGCACCGAGGTCGTCTTCGGCTCGGGCGACCTGTTCCGGACGGGCGCCGCCGCCGGTCCGGGCACGCTCGAAGAGCAGTGGGAGTCGGGCCAGGCGCAGAAGAGCCCGCTCGGCCCCGGCCCCACCGACTTCTTCCGGGTGGTCCAGGGTGCGCAGGGCGCTCTGGGGATCGTGACCTGGGCCACGGTGAGGCTCGAGCTCCTGCCGTCCCTGCAGGAGATGTTCACGGTCGGCTGCGACGATGTGGACGAGATTGCCGACTTCGTGCACTGGCTGCAGCGGCTAAAGCTAGGCGATGAGTGCCTCATCCTGGACCGCCTCAACTTGGCCTCGATTCTCGAACGCAACGCGCGGGCCATCGAGAAACTCAGGTCCGCGCTCCCGCCCTACGTTCTCATCTTCGTGGTCGCCGGATATGACAGGTTCCCCGAGGAACGTGTAGCCTACCAGACGCAGGACATCATGGAGGTCGCGCGCAGATGCAGCGTCAAGCCGGGAGCGCTTCCGGGTGTGGGCTCGAAGAGGCTCCTGGGGGCCTTCGGCGGTCCCTGCCCCGACCCGTATTGGAAGCTGCGCTACAGGGGCAACAGCGCCGACATCTTCTTCCTGACCACTCTGGACCGCGCGCCCGATTTCCTCAGGGTCATGCGTGAGGCGGCGCGAGAAACGGGGTTTCCGGCGGCGAATGTCGGCACCTACATCCAGCCTGTGCAGCAGGGACGGGCGTGCCACGTGGAATTCAACCTCGCGTTCGACCCCGGCGACGAGGCCGAGGCGGGTCTGGTGAAGCGGACATTCGAACGAACGAGCGAGGCCTTGATGTCCCACGGCGCTTTCTTCTCCCGGCCGTACGGAGCCTGGGCCGAACTGGTTGGCGCCAGGTGCCCCGAGAACATCGCCGCCTTGCGGAAGGTGAAGAGGATATTCGATCCCAACCAGGTCATGAACCCGGGGAAGCTCTTCAACTAGGAGACGCGGAGCGATGCGCATCGCCGTCTGCATGAAGCAGGTACTTGATCCGGAGATGCCCAACTCCTCGTTCAAGGTCGATAGTGAGAGGAGGCAGGCGGTCCCGCCGCAGGGTGTCCCTCCCGTGGTATCGCCTTACGATGAGAACGCGCTGGAGGCGGCACTGCGGTTGAAGGACAGGCATGGCGGCACGGTGATCGGCGTGAGCGTGGGGGCCAGGATTGCCCGCGCGGTGCTCAGGAAGGCTCTGGCCGCCGGTGCGGACGAACTGGTCCTCGTCGAGGACCCGGCGTTGGAATCTCCGGACAGCTTCGCCGCCGCAGATGTCCTGTCCGCCGCGATACGGCGCATCGGCCATGTGGACCTGGTCCTCGCCGGACGCCAGTCCGCCGACTCGGACGCGGGCATCGCCGGCACTGCGATCGCCGCCTTCGCACCGCTCGTCCAGAAGGTCATCGTCGACGACGTACTCACCGATCCCGGCCGGCCGCTCTGGCCCTGGCTGCTGTTGCTCGTCGCCTTCGGCGTGACGCGCTTCGG
>CAZNMB010000191.1:0-1303 GCA_964574095.1 uncultured Dehalococcoidia bacterium | reverse complement strand
CCGACTCGGACGCGGTCATCGACGGCACTTCGATCTCCGAGGACCTCGGAATCCCCAGCATAACGGTGGCCCGAAGGATCGAGGTGGATGATGGAAGGGTCATGGTGGAGAGGGTAGTGTCCGATGGCTTCGAGTTGGTTGAGGCCCCTCTTCCCTGCGTGATTACCGTTGACAGCGACTTTGGAGAGCTGCGGCAGACGACGCTCCAGGGACTGTCCGCCGCGCGGGGGAAACCCGTCCGGGCGTGGACGCTGGCTGACCTGGATATCGACTCGACGTTTCCCCCGCGCTGTGAGCTTCTCGATCTGTTCATTCCCCGGCGCGGGACGGTCTGCGAGGTCGTTGCCGGCATGACCGCCCGGGAGGCCGCGATACGCCTGGCCGACAGGCTCCATGACGAATCTGTGTTGTAGCGGGGACAGGGTTGCGATGGCTGGCGAAGACAGCGTATTGATAGTGGGCGAGACCTCCAGCGGGGGCCTCTCCGCCGGCACGCTGGAGCTGCTCGGCGGCGGCCGGGGGCTCGCCGACGCTCTTGGCGGCAGGCTGGCGCTTGCGCTCCTGGGTCGTGCCCTGGGTACGATCTCCGGAGAAGCTGTCGCCTGCGGCGCGGACGAGGTGTACGTGGCGGAGGGCCCGGAACTGGAAATCTATCAGGCCGAGAGCTATCTCCAGGTGCTGGAAAGAGTCATTGGTGATCTCGGCCCGGAGATACTGCTGATGGGCCAGACATCGATGGGCCGCGACCTTGCGCCGCGGCTGGCCTGCAGGTTGAGGACCGGCCTGTCCATGGATTGCGTCCAGCTCGACATTGACCCGGAGACGGGCCTGATGCGGATGACGCGGCCCGTGTACGGATGCAAGGCGCTGGCGGTGATGGTGTGCCGGACGAAGCCCCAGATGGCTACGGTGAGGCGCGGAGCCATGAGTGCCGCCCGGCCGGATGGATCTCGCAGGGGCAGAATCGTCCCGCTCGCCGCCGGCATCGACGGGTCACTCTTTCGGACGCGGCTGGTGGAGAGAGTGGAGGAACGAGGCGAGGGCATACCACTGGAGGACGCGCGGGTTGTCGTGAGCGGCGGCCGCGGGATGGGCTCGGCCGATTCGTTCGAGGTCCTCGAGGAGTTGGCGGACCTGCTCGGCGGCGCGGTGGGCGCCAGCCGCCCGCCCTGCGACGCCGGGTGGCTGCCGTCCACGCGGCAGATCGGGCTCACGGGGAAGATCGTGAGCCCTGACCTGTACATCGCTGTCGCTCTGTCAGGCTCCTCGCAGCACATGGCCGGCTGCAGCGCCTCCAGGAGAA
>CAZNMB010000190.1:0-4692 GCA_964574095.1 uncultured Dehalococcoidia bacterium | reverse complement strand
AAAAAATTTGATCATCAATAACAGAAAAGGTTCCTTCCCCGGAATGCTCAATGAGCGTAAATTCAGAATCGTAAAAGTTTCCCAAAATAAAGGTGACGGAATGAATGCCATTGAAAAATATGATAAAGTGGTAACTTATAAAGGTCAAAAAGTTGTGGTTAACCTTTAATATTAATAATAACCCCTGTATTTAAAATAATAATAAATTATTTCAAGCAAAAAAAGTAAAATGGAATATTCAATCATAGGAAAAACAGGAATTAAATTACCGCCAATTATCTTTGGCACGAGTGCACTTGGAAACTTATACCGAGTTCTTAGCGAGAAAACAAAATTCGATATAGTTAATGAATGCTTTCAAAATGTTCAGATTCCGGTCTTCGACAGTGCCGGGAAATATGGGGCCGGTTTAGCTCTCGAATCGTTAGGAAAATGTTTACACCAGTTAAATATAAGCCCGGAGGATGTCATTATCAGTAATAAATTGGGGTGGGTCCGCACTGAACTGAAAACACCCGAACCCACTTTTGAACAAGGGGTCTGGTTCGATCTAAAACATGATGCAATTCAAAAAATAAGTTATAATGGTATTATTTCGTGCTATAATCAGGGTAATGAATTGTTAAGAGAAAAATATAATCCTCAATTGTTGTCGGTTCACGATCCTGACGAATATGTAAATCAAGGCAAAAATACGGAAGAAAAGGAAAAACTTTTTACTGATATTCTGGAAGCTTACAGAGCTCTATCGGAACTTAAAAAACAAGGTAAAACAAAGGCTATTGGTATCGGTGCTAAAGATTGGAAGATGATAAATAAAGTAGCTGAAAATATAGAACTAGACTGGGTGATGTTTGCCAATAGCCTGACAATTATGAACCATCCTCCTGAATTACTTGCATTTATGGAAAAACTATTCAAAAAAGGAATTACCATTATTAATTCAGCAGTTTTTCATGGAGGCTTTTTAACAGGAAGTGATTATTATGATTATAAACTAATCACACCTGAAACAGATAGCCTAAAATTTCAATGGCGTGAAGCATTCTATGCCATTTGTGAAAAGTACAATATTTTACCATCTATAGCTTGTGTGAATTTTGGGATGACCCCACCGAGTGTTGCAGCCATTTCACTTAATACTTCGAATCCGGAACGTGTAAAAGATAATGTAAAATCTGTTTTTGCCAAGGTGCCGAGAAAATTCTATGCCGAAATGGTAGAAAAAGGCTTAATCAGTAAAGATTATCCTTATCTGTATCTTTAGTTCAAACAAATATAGCTATATTAGCTTTTATCGTATGTTATGTTCTCTCCAGAAATAAGTTACGAATAACAAATAGTGTTACTTAAACACAAATAAACCATGGAATACAATGAAAAAACTTCCTATACAGAATTTAGGCGTTTCTGTAAAACGCTTGAATTACGTGACGACCCTGACCTGATTGCCGCCTATAAGAAAGCGCATGCCAAAGGCCAGGCCTGGCCTGAAATTACCCAGGGTATTCGTGAAGTAGGGATACTTGACATAGAAATTTATCTGGCCGGACATCGGCTTTTTATGATCATGGATACTGTACCTGACTTCGACCATGACAAAGCGATGGCCGAGTTGGCAAAAAAGCCCCGTCAATCCAAATGGGAAGAACATATGTCGAAATTTCAAGATTCATCTGCCGATGCAACTGCTGACGAAAAATGGCAACTGATAGAAAGGATTTTCAAACTTGAATAAAACTTTGAAGAAATGAAAATTGACAGTCACCAGCATTTCTGGATTTACAATCCATCCGAATATGGCTGGATATCCGATGAAATGGAAATTCTTAAAAAAGATTATTTGCCTGAGCAATTGCAAACTGAACTTTTTTCCATCGGATTCGATGGATCAATAGTAGTGCAGGCACGTCAGTCACTAGAGGAAACCAAATGGACACTCAATCTGGCAGAACTGAACAATTTCATCAAAGGAATAGTAGGTTGGGTAGATTTATGTTCTCCAAGGGTGGAGGAACAACTAATTCAATTTTCCAGCCTCCCAAAACTAGTTGGGATTAGACATGTTATCCACGATGAACAGGATGATAATTTTATACTTAGAAAAGATTTCTTAAATGGAATAGCAAAGCTTAAAAAATTCGGATTAACATACGATATTCTCATCTTTCCCCGACATTTACCTAACACTATAAAGTTTGTCAGTCAATTTCCCGAACAAATTTTTGTTCTCGACCATATTGCCAAGCCCTTAATAAGGGACAAAAAAATATCTCCTTGGAAAGAAGATATTGAAAAACTTGCCCGGTTCAAAAATGTATATTGCAAATTATCCGGGATGGTGACAGAGGCCGATGTAAAAAGCTGGAACCAAGAGGATTTAATTCCATATCTCGATATTATATTTTCCGCTTTCGGCCCGGACCGTTTGATGATTGGATCGGACTGGCCCGTGTGCAGGGTTGCCGGTTTGTATAAACAGGTTATGGATGTAGTATTAAACTACATCGAAACTTATCCTGATGAAGATAAAAATAAAATTCTTGGTGAAAACGCTTTACGGGCATATCAGCTTAAATTATAAATAAACTCAATGAAATAGTCTTTAGAATTGATTTTTATAATTACTGATAATTTTACATGGTTTCTTCTATACAGTCTCTTTTTATAGAAAAAATAAATAAATGAAAGCATTTGCCATTACAGCTAAAAAATCGATTCAAAAAATAGAAAAAGAAGAACCGGTACTCGATTCAAATGAGATACTGCTTGAAGTACATTACATTGGATTATGCGGAAGCGATTTAAGTGCCTATCGCGGGCTAATGCCCCTGGTAACATTGCCCCGGATTCCCGGCCATGAAATAAGCGGGATAATTATTGACAAAGGAAAACAGGTACCTGATTCTTTTAAAATAGGCGATAAAGCAACCGTATCTCCTTATACCAACTGCGGTATTTGTCCCGCATGTCATGCCGGACGCATTAATACTTGTGAGTTTAACCAGACACTCGGTGTGCAACGTGATGGAGCTCTTACGAAGAAAATAAGAATTCCTTATGATAAAATTTTTTCTAACGGAAAACTTTCACTCCAGGAACTGGTCTTGGTGGAACCCATGAGTGTCGGATATCACGGTGCAAACCGGGGAGAAGTAAAAGAAACAGATACAACATTACTCATTGGATGCGGTACTATAGGAATAGGCGCTTTATGTTCCGCTGTACGAAAAGGCGCTACTGTGATTGCCCTGGATATTGACGATACAAAATTGGAAATTGCAAAAAAATTTGGTGCTACCTATATCATTAATAGTAAAAAGGAGAACGCACTTAACAGAATTATGAAGTTAACCAGAAATGAAGGCGTAAATGTTGTAATAGAAGCAGCAGGCAATCCGGCAACATTTGTTCTGGCCCTCGAAGCTGTTTCTTTTGCCGGCAGAATTATATCAATCGGATATTCGAAAGAAGAAGCTCATTTCAATTCTCAATTAATTGTTCGTAAAGAGCTTAATATATATGGCTCGCGCAATGCCCTCAGGGTATTTCCCTCTGTTATTCAAATGTTTGAACGCAAAGAAAAACCTTATTTAAATCTAATTACAAAAATTTTTCCCTTTGACCAGGTTCCCGAAGCTTTTAAATTCTGGGATGAAAATCCGGGGGTAGTTACCAAAATATTAATTGATGTAAAAGGATGAACATTCTTATCTAATTATTTGGTATTATAATTCAAACAATCGTAATTTTGGAGAAAGATTCAGATAACTAAATGCGTTAAACTAAACCTTATAACCAATGATTGATCTAACTACTTCTTTTGCAGGCATAAAGTTGAAAAACCCAATTATTATTGCTAGTTCAGGACTAACAGATTCGGTAAAAAATATAAAGGAGCTTGAATATAATGGTGCAGCTGCTGTTGTTCTTAAATCATTATTTGAAGAAGAAATAATTAAAGAAATGAAGGCGTCATTCGGTAGTATGGGTTCCGAAGGATTTATTTACCCTGAGACCCTTGAGTTTTATGATTATTTTGATACTCCTGATGAAAGTACAACAAAATATCTTCAACTCATATCTCAACTTAAAAAAGAAATATCAATTCCTGTTATTGCAAGCATAAATTGTGTTACAGCTTCACAATGGACATATTTTCCAAAACAAGTTGAGTCATCAGGTGCTGATGCCCTTGAACTAAATATCTTTATTTTACCAAGTGATTTTAACAGGACAGGTGAAGAAAATGAAAAGATATACTTTGAAATTATTTCAGAAGTTCTCAAACAGGTCAAAATACCTGTTATTGTTAAACTCAGCTATTATTTTTCTAATTTGGGCTTTTTTCTCAAACAAATATCTGAAACAGGAATTAAAGGATTAGTTTTATTTAACAGGTTTTATAACCCTGATTTTGATCTTGATACACTTAATATTACTTCAGGAGGAGTTTTGAGTCGTCCTTCCGATCTATATTTATCTCTGCGGTGGATTGCAATTATGTCAGAAAGGGTCACTTGTGATCTTGCTGCTTCCACAGGTATTCATGATGGGAAAGCTCTTATAAAACAAATACTTGCAGGAGCTAATGCCGTAGAAATTGCCTCTACTATTTATAAAAACGGAAGCACTCAAATTCTATCAATTCTTAAAGAGTTAAGTGAATGGATGAAAATAAAAGGATATTCT
>CAZNMB010000189.1:0-4720 GCA_964574095.1 uncultured Dehalococcoidia bacterium | reverse complement strand
CTACAACGATGTAGTTCAGCTTACCGCCTACCCCTCGCTGGGCTGGACTTTTGCCTGGTGGTCGGGCGACCTGACCGGAAGCACGAACCCGGACACCATTACGATGGATTCCAGCAAGACCGTGACTGCCAACTTCGGTCAGGACCAGTACACTCTGACCATCAGCACCGTGGGCAACGGCACGGTGACGAGGAATCCCGATCAGATTACATACGCCTACGACGATGTTGTGCAGCTCACCGCGCACCCCGCGCCGGGCTGGAGTTTCACTTCGTGGTCGGGCGACCTTTCCGGAAGCACAAACCCGGATACGATCACCATAAACTCCAGCAAGAGCGTCACCGCCACCTTCACCGCGGGTATCCAGCTCAGGGGGTGGGTGTGGTGCAGCAACTTCGGCTCAATCGCTGACGCGACGTTCGACGGCTCGGTGACGATGGTTGACAGGGGACTGGAGGCCTCTAGTTCGTCCCTCCATGTCGTGGGCGATCTCACAATCGAGCTTGCCAGCGGAAACGCAACGGTGGCTCTGGACATGTACGGCAGCAGAGTCCGTTCGCTCTTCTACCTTAGACAGGAGACACCAGGCAAGTCGGTGAGCCTCACCGGGTCATGGATTGATGCCGATGCCAGCCAGTACTATGTCTTGACTTCGGGTGTGATCGGACTCCCAAACCCGGAAGGCACGGAGCTGAGGACAGGCAAGCTCTGCTTCCTCATGTTGCGGACTCCGGATATGGAAGTACCGCTGCCTGTAGGAGCCGGCTTCGTCGCCGACATGGAATCGATGGTCACGCGGTTCACGAGGCTTATCGACAGGCTTTGGGACAGCCTGGCAGTCACGGATTTCAGGGGGTTTCTGAGCAGCATTCTGTCGCAGATCGCCGTCATGATCGCTGCCATCAGGGACGCGCTGGGCGGATCGTACGTACCGTAGGTGATACATGGATGCCACTACCGTAATGCTGCTGATTCTGTTGCTCGGCGCCATGATGGCGATTGCCGCGCCATTCGTCCTAATAACGATGGCAGCATTCATATACGTGTGGACGCATTCATATCCCTGGTTGAAGATGGTGGGCAAGTGGGCCGCGAGACCTGCCAACTTCATCGCCCTGCTGGCCATATTCATGTTGATCTTCGTGATCGTGCTGGCTCTCGTTGTACTCATCAATCCCATAATGCTAATACTGCTCCTCCCCGCGCTGATCATACTCTTCCCGGTGGACCTCGCCGTGATAGTGTGGACTGTGCGGGTCGTCAAGTTCGTGTTCGCCAAGCTGTCGGGATTCATAGACGCGATCTTCCTGGCCGCGCGCCTGGAGTTCATCAAGCTGAAGATCAAGACCGACGCACTCAAGGAAGGAGGGACCAGGGGCAAGCTGGGAGCGCTCAGGAACGAGTTCTCGAGCGACGCCAGGATGGTGACCGGCAGAGCGTCCAGGAAGAAACAGTCAGGGTTCCGGGGGAAGCTGGACGCACTGAGAGGCGAGTTCTCGAGCGACATCGACAAGGCCCGCAGCAGACTGTCTAGGAAGAAGTGAGGGGCATGAGCTGGAGAGACCGGATCATCACGAAGGTCATGGGCAACAAGCTGGTGGTGAAGCTCCTGAGCATGCCGGTAGTGCTCAAGGTGCTGATGTGGGAGACCCAGGCGTTCATGTCGGCCATCGCGCTCTTCGAGCGGAGAGGGGAAGCGGCCGATTGAGCGCGGGTGGATCTCGTGGTGCCGGAGTGCTGCGTCCGTTACCGCGGCCTGCGGCGGTTGGGCGGCATCGCGGCCGAATCGCCTTCGGCCCACTCGATGGCGATGTTTGAAAACCAGGGAATCTGCGGCTATAATGTCAACAGTGCCAGGAGGGATCGCATAGTGGTCTAGTGCGGCCGCCTGCTAAGCGGTTAGGGGGGGAAACCCCTCTCATGGGTTCGAATCCCATTCCCTCCGCCAGCACACTCCGCGCCCCACCGGGGCCTTTTTTGTTGCCCTCCATCGAAGCTGAGACGAGCAGGTTTGATATAATCGTGGTTGGGCGACCGCTGTTTCGAGAGGTCGCAGGGAGAAGGGCGCTGTATGTCTCTCTATCATATCTGGTCCGTCGGGTGCCAGATGAACAAGGCGTTCGTCGATCGCCTGTCTGATGACCTGGAGCGCCTGGGCTACGCGTCCACCACTACCGTCGAGGACGCAGACCTGATTGTTGTCAACACGTGTGTGGTGCGTCAGAGCGCGGAGAACCGGGTAGTGTCCAAGCTGGACTCATTGATTCCGCTGAAGAAGCTTCGGCCTCATATTGTCGTTGCCGTGACAGGCTGTCTGGTGGACCCCGACGGGACTGATCTGAGCCGGCGTTTTCCTCACGTTGACCTGTTTCTCAAGGCCGGTGATTCGGCTGCACTGCTGGAGCTGGCTGAGTCACGTGTCTCCTCCTGTGCTCGTGCTGCGGAAGCCAGGGCGTGCTCGCCCACGGCCTACGTAACCGCCATGGAGGGTTGTGACAACTTCTGTACCTACTGCATCGTGCCCTATCGGCGCGGGCGCGAGCGGAGCAGGCCTCCAGCCGAGGTGTGCGCCGAGGTTGAACAGCTCGTGGGGCGAGGTGTGAGGGAAGTCACCCTGCTGGGGCAGAACGTCGACTCGTATGGGCGTGACCTGTCAGGGCGGATTGACCTCGCCGATCTGCTCGACTCGGTGAATTCCATCGGCGGCCTGGCGCGAATCCGCTTCCTGACGTCGCATCCCAAGGACATGGGGGACAGGCTGATCAACGCTGTGGCTTCACTGCCGAAGGTCTGCGAATGTATCAGCCTGCCGGTCCAGGCCGGGGACGACGAAGTCCTCGGGGCTATGGGTCGCGGATACTCCGTCCGGGACTACGTGGATCGGATCCGGGCAATACGAATGGCCGTTCCAGGCGCGGCGATCTCAACAGATGTCATCGTTGGCTTCCCCGGCGAGACCGAGGAGCGGTTCCAGCGAACTCTGGACTTGCTCTGCGAACTCAGGTTCGACAAGGTGCATGTCGCAGCCTATTCGTCGCGACCGGGGACTCTCGCGTCGAGGACGCTCAAGGATGACGTGCCGGGGGAAGAGAAGCACAGGCGTTTGCTTGCCGTGGAGTCTCTGGAGGAGAAGACAGCCGCCGGGATAAACGCCCGGCTTCTTGGCGAGACGCTCGAGGTACTGGTCGAGGGCAGAAGAAGGGGCAGGTGGTGGGGACGCACGCGAACGGGGAAACTGGTCTTCTTCGACGACGAGGCTGATATCATGGGTCAGCTGGTCGACGTCGAGATCAGCAAGACTAGCGCCTGGTCGCTGCAGGGGAGGCTTAAGGAACGGCCGTGAACGGCGCGCGACGATGCCTGGGTCCCGTCACAGCGGTAGATCGATGTGAGTGGACCTCAGCGCCTGCTCTATGATGGCTGCCGAATCCCTGTCCGGCGGCACCAGCGGGAGACGGGGGTTCCCGACTTTGAAGCCAAGGTAGTTGAGGGCGTACTTGATCGGTATCGGATTGGAGACAACCCCCATCGCGTTGAACAGCGGCAGCAGCGAACGGTGTATCTGTGCCGCTCTGTCGATCCTGCCGTCGATGGCGCTGTGAATCATCTCTCGCATCTGCATTCCGACAAGGTGCGAGGCCACGCTGATCACGCCGTAGCCGCCGACGGACATTATGGGAAGGGTGTCGCCGTCATTGCCGCTGTACATGAGGAAGTCTTCTCCGGTCTTCGCGATGATCCTCGCGACCTGGTCCAGATTGCCGCTGGCCTCCTTAATGCCGATGATGTTCTCGATCTGGCTGAGTCTGATCACCGTATCGACCGAGATGCTGACGACCGTGCGGGCGGGCACGTTATACAGAATGCACGGCAGGCTCGTGCTCTCTGCCAACGTCTTGAAGTGCTGGTACATGCCTTCGGCGGGCGGCTTGTTGTAATAGGGCACCACGAGCAAGCAGGCGTCAACTCCTGCCTGCTCCGCTGCCCGGGTTGCCGCCGCGGCTTCCGCGGTGCTGTTGCTTCCCGTCCCGGCCACGACTGAACCCCGGTCGCCCACTGCGGACTTGATCTCTGCAAACAGCCGGATCTCCTCGTCGCGAACAAGGGTGGGCGACTCGCCGGTGGTGCCGACGATCACTACCCCGTCGCTTCCCGAGTCAAGGAGAGCGGCCGCCAGGCGCTTTGCCTGCTCGTAGTCTACGTCTCCCCTCTCGTCGAAGGGGGTCACCATGGCGGTAAGCAAGCGCCCGAGCTCCCGCAATTGAAGTCTCCTTCCTGCGACCTAGAGCCACCCGTTCGAGATCAGCAGCTCCGCGATCTGAACGGCGTTGAGCGCGGCGCCCTTGCGTACGTTGTCCGCCACAACCCACATCACGAGTCCGTTCGGGTGAGACGCGTCGCGCCGCAGCCGTCCTACGAACACGTCATCGGTGCCGGCGGCGGACCATGGCTGTGGATAGAGGCTGATGGAGGGATCGTCAAGGATCTTGACGCCTGGAGCTTCAGCCAGGATGTTCCGCGCTTCTTCCGGGCTCATCGGGTGTGTGAACTCAACGTGGACCGACTCACTGTGTCCCACCACAACCGGCACGCGAACGCAGGTGGCGGAGACAGCTATGCTCTCGTCGTGAAGTATCTTTCTCGTCTCGTGGATCATCTTCCACTCTTCTTTGGTGTAGCCGTCATCCAGGAACACGTCGATCTCCGGGAGAACGTTGAA
>CAZNMB010000188.1:0-4751 GCA_964574095.1 uncultured Dehalococcoidia bacterium | reverse complement strand
CCCACCACCAGGAGGGACGGGACTATCATGCCCCGCAGCGCGGCCTTCGCGGTGATGTCAACGCACCCCGCGTAGTCCGGCCGCGAGGTACCCTGCAGGATTCCCGGGTCCGCGCGGAACTGGCGTCTCACCTCCTCTATGATCTTGGCGGCCGTCCTGCCCACGGCTTTGATCGCCATGGAACTGAACAGGAACACCAGCATGACGGATATGAGAGCTCCGACGAAGACCTCGACCTTGGCGAGGTTGACGGTGTCAAACACAGGAATCTCTCTGAGCAGCGCAACGCGCTCCAGGTATGCCTGGAAGAGCAGGAACGCGGCCAGACCGGCGGACACCATGGCGTATCCCTTGGTCAGCGCCTTGGTGGTGTTGCCCACGGCATCGAGACGGTCGGTGATGCCACGGGCCTCGCCGCCGACACCCGCCATCTCGATGACCCCGTTGGCGTTGTCGGTGATGGGGCCGAAGGTGTCCATTGTGAGGATGAAAGGACAGGTCATCAGCATCCCCATCGTGGCCACTGCCGTGCCAAACGTGCCGCCGCTGATGCCTGTTTGCATGACACCCATCGAGATCGCGTGGTTGATCGCGTTATCGCCCATCCAGTAGGAAAGCAGGAGAGCCAGGGCGATCGCCGCTCCGGTGGCCACGGTCGTCTCAAAGCCCACTGCGGTCCCGGCAACGATGTTGGTGGCCGGGCCGGTCTTCGAGGCCTCCGCTATTCCGTCAACGGGACTGTGTCCGGGCTCGGTGTAGTAGATGGTGAAGAACACCACGATCACGCTGGTCAGGATGCCGACGGCGCCGGCACCGATGAGCCAGGCGTAGTCCGAACCCAGCATGACCAGCACCACGACGACCATGCCGATTAGGGAGAGCGCAATGGCGAGGAAGTAGCCCCGATTCAGTGCGTTCATCGGGTTCTCGTCCTCTTTGGCCTTCACCGACATGACGCCGGCCATGCTGGCGAAGATACCGAACGAGCGGACAACCAGCGGGAACAGCACCCACACCGCCTGGCCTGTGGCGACGTAGAGCACGATTCCCAAGATCATGGCGCCGATGTTCTCGGCGGCGGTCGACTCGAACAGGTCCGCGCCGCGGCCGGCGCAGTCGCCAACATTGTCGCCGACCAGATCGGCGATGACGGCGGCGTTTCTGGGGTCGTCCTCCGGGATGCCGGCCTCGACCTTGCCGACGAGGTCGGCGCCCATGTCAGCGGCCTTGGTGTAGATTCCACCGCCGAGCTGGGCGAAGAGGGCGACGAAGCTGGCGCCGAAGCCGAAGCCCACAATGGCGAGTGGCGCGATATCCGGGTTGGCGTGGCCGCCGTAGGCGTAGTACATGATCGTCACGCCGATGAGGCTCAAGGCCACGATGAGAAAGCCCGATACGGCGCCGCCTCTGAGTGCCACGGTTATGGCCCCGTTGAGGCTGTGGCGGGCCGCAGCGGCGCAGCGCACGTTCGATTTCACCGATATGTACATGCCGATGTAGCCGGACACCGCGGAGCAGAAAGCACCGACGAGGAACGCCAGGCCGGTGCGCCAGCCTATCCCCAGCGCGGTTATGCCGGCTTTCTCCAGTCCAACCTGACCCTTGAGCGCGCCCACGAGCACACCGACGACGACCGCCGTGACCAGGGCAATCAGGCCGATCGTGGTGTACTGGCGCCTGAGGAAGGCCATGGCGCCTTCCAGGATCATGTCTCCGATCTGCTGCATTTCGGGTGTCCCGGTATCACGGCGCAGGATGTCTCTTACCAGGAGTATGGCGAATACCAGCGCGAAGACACCGGCTGCCGGGACGAGCCAGATAAGACCCAATTCCTTAAGCCTCCTTTCTTAGACGAAATAACAAAAGCGCAAGCTCAGACGCTCCGAGCGAGCGTCCGGTTTGCGCCTCTCGCATCCAACTGATTGCAAACCGGCCATAAGCCTTGTTGGGGCAACTCTGGTCCTTTGTCACTCCGCTCCGCGACGACAGTTCAACCGGGTACTACAACGAAGTCCCTCGACTCATCGGGGTCAGGCCCGCTGCTCAGAGTGAGGGACTATGGACAAGGGGCAAAGCGCCTGTTAGTGAAATGCATCACAAATCCGGGCAAGAGTATAGCATCGTTGGCAGGGCGTGTCAATACTGGTTCGCCGAGCTTCCTCGAAGCGGGGTCTGGTCGCAGGGCGAAGCGGGCTGGATGTGCGGGGCCGAGGCGTTCATGGGATCCGTGCAGAAAGTCACTGGGGCCTAGATATCGAGTATCGCGTCGCGCGGGGCAAGCGTCACCAGCAGTCGCACGGTGGGAGGCGCGCTGCCGAGGCCGGGGCAGAGGCGCTGGCCGGGACAGATCTTGCTGGCCTTCACCGACAGTTGAGCGACCTCGTCTACTTCAGGCAGGGCCTCAAGCACGCTCGCCAGCCGGCCGAGGCGGTAAGAGTACAGCTTTATCTTCACGCCCTTTCCCGGTGAGCCCGCCAGGTCGATGATCCTTATCTCAGGGTACCTCGCCAGCCGGTTGAGCATCTTCTGCATCCTGCCGATATTCACAGGGTGCTTGATCACCAGCTCTGCCGAACCTTCCACGATTGGCTGATGCTTCCTCTGAGGCAGTTGCGCCGGCTCGCTTTGCACCTGGCCACGTGCCGGCAACGGTTCCGGCTGCGGAGCGCGATCGGGTGCCTGCTGCGGAAGCGTCCTGGCCGGGAGCGGAGTCGGGACTGAGTAAGGTGAGGCCGAGGCTTCCCTTGCCTGGGCCTCGGCCACATCGACGAGCCGTCGCGCCTGAGCTTCCGCCTGCGCGAGGCGATTGCGGCAGGCGTCCTCCGTAGCGGCCGCTATCCTCTCGGCCTGCGCCCGGGCCCTCTCTTCCGCCTTCGCGACTATGGCTCTCGCCTCTGCCTCCGCTCTCTCGATCGCCTGGCTCACTATTCTTTCGGCCCGGGCCCTCGACTTCTCACCGGCGTCGGCGATGACGCTGACCACTGCGGCCTCCGCCGTCACCAGCGCCTGGCTGATGATCTTGTCAGCCTGCGCCTTGGTCTGTTCCTCGGCCCTGGCGACGATGCTCTCCGCCCTGGCCTCTGCCTGCTCCTCCGTTGCCTTGACTATGCCCCGGGATAGCTGCTCGGCCGCGGCGATCTCGTCCAGTGACCTCCTGTCGGTTTCCCGCTCCGCCCTCTCCCTGAACTCTCGTGCCCTGTCCTTGGCTTCGACCAGTGCCTTCCGGGCATCCCTCGCCGCCCGGGCCACTATCATCGCCGCCAGGTCTTCGGCTTCCCGCTTCCCTTTGACGGCCATCACGGGGTCATGTCTTTCCACCAACTCGGTTGTGGTTGCCCGGGGCGTGCGCGGTTGGGCAGCCCTGGTCCTCAGGATGAGGACGTCGAGCATGCGGGACAGCGATGATCTGATAGCGCGCAGTCTGAAGGCCGGCGCGGGGATCCGGGACCTGCGGGGAAGCGCTGCAGGGACCGCTGAAGGAGCCTGAAGCAGCGGGGGGTCTGGCACTCTGGGACTGTTGCCGTCGGGGAGGATGTCGGCGACTGGCTTCTCGATAATCTCCATCCAGGCCTGCCGCCCGCGGTCCCAGACCCAGGTTGACTTGTGCTCAGGAAGCCTCACGCGCTCCGGTCGCCGCCGGACACGGAGCAACTGCTCCGAGATCAACTCCAGTCCAGCTATCGCCTGCTCAGGCCGATCGTGAGCAAGCGCCGTCTCATCTCCGCGGACTGCCGCATCCACCAGTTCCGTCGACTCCTGCCCTGTGACTATCTCCATTCCTGCCCTGTGACTACCTTCGTCGATTGTCCATCGGACGGGGTGGCCGCGTCGCGCTCCGGGTAGCGGTCAGGTGTCTGGGAAGACAAGCAAGAAACACACATACGACACCGTGAGAAGTCCCGCGGGAACATCTCCGGGGTCGCACCAGCTTCGATCGCTATTCTAGCCTCAACCCGCTGTCGGCTGTCAAGGGGGTTATCCACGAACTTTTCCACGAAATCGCCGGTGTCCGCACCGCGTTCCCCCGAGGGAATGTGGTGCGTTGGACACGCGTTGAGCCCGGTCGCCGGGGTGGCGCTCGGTCGTCGGCTGTTTCGATCGTCTGCTGAGGGGAGGGACCGGTCGCGGCGCGGCCTAGCAGGTGTACCTGCCGACCTCGATGGCCTCATCGGCGATGTCGTTCCTGACCCGGGCACCGTTTATCGGGGTGAACTGGAGCAGCTTCCGGAACGAGGCAAGGCGCTCATCGAGGGCCTCCCCGCTCTCCATCGCAGGGAGGATCTGGCGGACGCTGCCCGCTACCCTGTCCACAGCGTCGTTCACGTAGAGGCGCGCGATGTTGACCTTCGTCCTCGCCTTCTCCTCGCCGGCGGACTCAACAGCCTTCAGCGCTCTGATGAGGCCGCAGTCCATGGCGTAGACCTCGATCGCAATGTTGCTCAGAGGCCCCAGTATCTCCTGCTCGTCCTCGATGGACTTGCCGTACTTCCGCGCAGCGGCGTCACAGAGGAGGACGAGCGCCGTCTTTGCCCTGTCCAGGAGCCGGCGCTGATACCCGAGGGGGCCGTCATCCGGCCTCGGGGCGAGAGGCCCGATCGACGGCAGCGCGCCTCTGGCCCGGTCCGCAACCGCGGAGAGCGGCAGATCGTTCTTCATCGCCTTCCTCATGAGCCAGCCGGCGATGATGACCCTGTTGATCTCGTTGGTCCCCTCGTAGATGCGGAAGATCTTGCTGTCCCTGTATATTCTCT
>CAZNMB010000187.1:0-4766 GCA_964574095.1 uncultured Dehalococcoidia bacterium | reverse complement strand
ATGTTCAAGAACCGCGGCTTCAGTGTGGTCCAGGACCTGGAGCAGGGCGTGTACAGGGTGGTCATGCGGATAGGTCCGACCGAGATCGTAGAGGAGACCTCAGCCGATCGCGAGAAGGTGGCGACGGTAGCCAGGCTGAGGGCTTTCCTCAGGCCGCGTTCGATAGCAGTCGTCGGCGCTTCGTCGAAAGAGAAGAGCATCGGCAGCAGGCTGATGCTCAACATCCTGCATCAGGAGTACAACGGCCTTCTGTATCCGGTCAACCCGAATCGCGATGTGATTGCCTCGCTGAAGGCGTATCCGACGGTCTTCGATATTCCGGGCGAGGTAGACCTGGCGGTGCTGGCGGTTCCAGCGGTGAAAGTGCCGGAAGTCATGCTTCAGTGCGGTCGAAAAGGTGTGCGAGGCGTCGTGGTGATATCCGCCGGTTTCGGCGAAAGCGGCGCTGAGGGGAGGGCAAGGGAGGAACTGCTGGTTGAGATAACTCGCAGCCACGGAATGCTCATGATAGGGCCCAACTCCATGGGCATCATGAACATCGACCCTCAGGTCAGGATGAATGCCACTCTCTCCCCGGTCATCCCTCCCGCCGGCCGAATGGGCCTGTGCAGCCAGGGCGGCACCATCGGACTCGCGATTCTCGAGTACGCGCAGAGCCAGAATATCGGCCTCTCGGCCTTCATCAACCTGGGGAACCGGGCCGACATATCCAGCAATGACCTCATGGAGTATTGGGAGGAAGACCCCAACACGGACGCGATCCTTCTGTATCTGGAGTCCTACGGGAACCCGAAGAGGTTCGCTCGGATCGCCTCCAGAGTCGCGGAAACCAAGCCCATTGTGGTCGTCAATAGCGGGCGCTCGCCGGCGGGATCGAGGGGTGTCGGTGCCCACGACGGAGTCCTCGTCACCGCGGAAGTACCCTGTGACGTCCTTTTCGGACAAGCCGGTATGGTACGGGTCGATACGCTGAAGCAGATGTTCGATGCGGCAGACTTGCTGGCCAACCAGCCCCCTCCCAGAGGGAAACGGGTGGCCATCCTGAGCAACGGCGGCGGCTCGGCAATGCTGACCGCCTATGCCTGTGTCGCCCTGGGACTTGAGCTGCCGAGGCTGATGGACCTGACCGTGTCCGAGCTCAAGGACTTGCTGCCCCGCTACGCTTCGGTCAACAATCCCATCGACATGACCTCCGAGGCTGCTGCCGGCGAGTACGGTCGCGCGCTGAGAGCCCTCGTGGAAGATGACGAGATCGACAGCGTGATCGTCATCTACATGCCGCCAATACGGACCGATCCTCAAGACGTGATCAACGCTATCAGCGAGGCGGCGCCGCTGTTTCGCCGCCGCGGCAAGCCCCTGCTGGCCTCCATTGGCGGCATCCACAGCCAGGACATCGACGTGCCCTCCGGCTCCATGCCGCACGGACGCGTCCCCTGCTACACCTTCCCCGAAGCGACGGCAGCGGCGCTGGCAAGAGCCTTCGAGTACGGTTCGTGGCTGAGGAGACCCAGGGGAAAGATACCACAGCTCGACGGGGTACACAGGGACCGGGCTGAGAAGACAGTCGCGACGGCCCTGCGGCGGAGCAAGGTTCGGCCCCTGTGGCTCGATCCCATGTCCGTGACCAGACTCCTCGGAAGCTATGGCATTCGCGTGGCCCGGTCAAAAGTGGCAGACAGCGCACGGGTGGCGGCTCGAGTAGCCAGGGAGATCGGCTTTCCCGTGGCCGTCAAGCTCGTCTCCGACACGATACCCCGGAGAGCTGAGTTCGGAGGCGTCGTCCTTGAGTTGCGCTCGGAAGAGGAGGTGGACCATGCGTTCCAGCGGATCCAGGAACGGCTGGTGGGCGCGGGGCGGGAGAAGGAGATGCGCGGCGTCATTGTCCAGGAGATGGTGCCCGGAGGCATAGAGGTGGTCGTCGGCGTGACGCAGGACTCGACCTTCGGCCCGTTGATGATGTTCGGCGCCGGCGGGCTCTACGCTGAGCTGTTCAAGGATGTCTCCTTCCACATTCACCCGCTGAGCGACGTTGACGCGAGGCAGATGGTCCGGTCGGTGAACGCCTTCCGCCTTCTCGAAGGCTGGAGAGAGACGGAGCCGTCCGACGTTGAGGCGCTCGAAGACCTGCTGTTGAGAGTCTCTGCGATGGTCGAAGACCTGCCGGCAATCGCGGAGCTGGACCTGAATCCGGTGAAGGTTTTCGCTCGCAACGAGGGATACGCGGTAATCGACGCTCGCGTAATGCTTGTCTAGATCGAGTCTCGACCCATGAGGTCGAGACGTCTGTTGACACCGGCCTGCCTCGTTCCCCACGGCTGGAGACACAATACGGCGCGGTCCCGGTACGATCGCCTGCGGACCGCGCCACAGCGCTTTGCCGAACCTACTTCGCGTGCCCCAGAGGGAGAACGTCTCTGCCAAACAGGGTGTTGATCAGAACCGCCGCCGAGCAGTACCAGGCTATCAGGGCGCAGAGGATCCCCTCGTAGCCGGCGACCTTGTGGATGGTGGCGTTCCACTCGCCTGCAGCCAGGAGGAAGAACAGGATCACCAGCGTGACGAATATCGCCGTCACTCCCCTGCTCACTTTCAGGGACGCCACGGCGGCGTAGGCGGTGAAGATGCCCCAGGCGATGAAGAGCACCGCCATGCCTTCCCGCGGAACCGCCTCTATGACCCCCGTGTTCTCCAGAAGCACCATGGTGGCCACGGCCATCCAGAAGGCACCGAAGGACGAGAAGCAGGTGGCGCCAAAGGTGTCACCCCGCCGGAACTCCCACATGCCGGCGCAGAATTGAGCAAGGCCGCCATAGAAGATCCCCACCGGGAGAACCATGCCGAGGTTCTCACCGGATACGATACCGGCGTTGACGATGTTGAGGATGAAGGTGGTCAGCGCGAAACCGCCCAACCCCAGCGCCGCCGGATTCGCCAGTTTGCTGTCTGCCATCGCCTTGCCTCAGCTTTCTAGACAAGTTTGCCCTGTTCGGTGCCTACACAGCCTGTTTTACCTGGCGTCCCTCGATGAGTTCCTGGACTACCCCGGGATCGGCCAGGGTCGTCGTGTCACCCAGGTGTTCGACGTTGTTCTTGGCGATCTCCTTCAGTATCCTGCGCATTATCTTGCCGCTGCGGGTCTTCGGCAGACCGTCAGCGAACTGGATCAGGTCGGGAGTGGCTATCGGGCCGATCTCCTTGCGCACGTGGTCCTTCAGTTGCTTTGTCAGTTCCTCGGAACCTTCGTTGCCTCTCTTCAGGATCACGTAGGCATAGATGCCTTCGCCCTTGATCTCATGGGGATAGCCCACGACCGCCGCCTCGGCCACGGCCTTGTGTGAGACCAGAGCGCTCTCCACCTCCGCGGTCCCCATGCGGTGGCCGGACACATTGATGACGTCGTCGATCCGGCCCATGAGCCAGTAGTAGCCGTCCTCATCCTTGCGAGCGCCGTCGCCGGTGAGATACGCGCCGGGGAATCGAGAGAAGTAGATCTCCTTGAATTTCTCCCGGCCTCCGCGACCGTAGACGCCCCGCATCATTCCCGGCCACGGCTTCATTATCAAGAGCATCCCACCCTCGTTGACGCCGCACTCGACACCGTCTTCCCGAACGATCTTCGGGACCACCCCGGGGAAGGGCAGAGTGGCCGACCCGGGCTTCAGGGGAGTGGCGCCCGGCAGCGGGGTTATGAGGATACCTCCCGTTTCCGTCTGCCACCAGGTGTCCACAATGGGGCAGCGGCCCTGCCCGATCACCGTATGATACCACATCCAGGCCTCGGGGTTGATCGGCTCTCCCACCGAGCCCAAGACTCGCAGGCTGCTCAGGTCGTGCTTCTTGGGCCAGCTGTCGCCTTCCTTGGCGATGGCGCGAATCGCAGTCGGGGCAGTGTAGAAGACGTTGACCCGGTATCGTTCCACGATCTCCCAGAACCGGTCCGGCTTGGGATACGTGGGAACGCCTTCGAACATGAGGCTGGTGGCGCCGGCAGCCAGGGGGCCATACAGAATGTAGGTGTGGCCCGTCACCCAGCCTATGTCGGCCGTGCACCAGTAGGTATCCTCCGGCTTGACGTCGAAGATCAACCTCAGCGTGTGAAACGCGTACAGAAGATAGCCGGCCTGTGTATGCAGCACGCCTTTGGGCTTCCCCGTGCTGCCGCTTGTGTAGAGGATGAACAGGGGGTCTTCGGAGTCCATCTCTTCCGGCTCGCACACGGGAGATATGTCCTCAGCGCCCATCAGGTCGTCCCACCAGTGGTCCCGCCCCTCGGCCATCGCCACCTCGGACCCGCTTCTCTTGACCACGACGACCGTGGTGACATCGGGGCACTCCTCCAACGCCTCGTCAGCGTTCTTCTTGGTCGGCACAAGGCGGCCGCTGCGGTAGCCTGCATCGCATGTAATCAGGACATGGCTCTCGCAGTCCAGAATCCGGTCGCGCAGCGAGTCGGGGCTGAACCCGCCGAAGACGACGCTGTGAATGGCCCCGATGCGGGCACAGGCCAGCATGGCGATAGGCAGCTCCGGGATCATCGGGAGATAGATCGTAACGCGGTCCCCTTTCCCCACGCCCAGCTTCCTCAAGACGTTGGCGAACTTGCAGACCTCACGATGGAGCTCCTGGTAGGTATAGGTCCTGCTCTCCTCTGGAGGTTCACCCTGCCAGATCAGCGCGGCCTTGTTCTTCCGCCAGGTATCGAGGTGGCGGTCCAGGCAGTTGTAGCTGACGTTCAGCTTGCCGCCCAAGAACCACTTGATGTC
>CAZNMB010000186.1:0-4768 GCA_964574095.1 uncultured Dehalococcoidia bacterium | reverse complement strand
CCACGATCACCGCCATCCTGTAGTTCTCCTCCTGCATCTCGGTGAAGAGGTCGCTGACGCGCTTCGCCTCCGGGGCGAAGTACGCGGGGCGAATCAGCGAGTCGATGGCGCTGTCTCTGTCGACTGTGCCTTTGGCGAGGGCCATGGTGATGTCTTTCGCCGAGATAATGCCGACCACGCTGTCTATGTTCTCCCTGTAGACGATGAATCGTGAGTGAGGTGATTCGATGAAGAGTGTGAGGAGATCGGAGATGGTGGAGGCCTGGTCGATGGCGACCACCTTCGTCCGGGGCACCATCACGTCGCTGACGCGGAGGTCGCCGAAGTCGAATACCCCGTCGAGGAGCTTGGCCTCGGCCTGTTCTACGGTTCCCGCGCGGTGTCCCATGGATATCAAGGTGCGGATCTCCTCGTCGCTGACGAATGAGGGCCTCTTGGCACCCTTGCCTCCTACGATACGCACGATCAACCTGGGGGGCAGGGTGAACAGGTATATCAAGGGGGTCTCGATCTTCATGACCAGCTCCACCAGACCTGCCACGAAGGGAGCCCAGCGCTCGGCAAACCGCAGGGCTACCGTCTTGGGAGTGATCTCGCCGAGCGATACGATGAGGATCGTCATGGCCACCGTTGAGAATATGACCGCGGGCCCTTTGTCGCCGAGAACAGATATCGCCAGAGCAGTCCCGATGGAGCTGCCGAGGATTATGAAGGCGTTCTCCGTCAGGAGAATGGAGGCAAAGAACTTCTCGTGTTGCCCCATGACTCTCTGCACTGCCTTCGCCCCCCTGTGACCCTTGTCCGCCATCTGGTGCATTCGGATCTTGTTCACGCCGAGCAGGCTTGCCTCAGAGCTACTGAAGAAAGCTACAAACACTATGCTGGCAAGGATGATCAGGATATCTGTGGCGTATGACATCTGAACCATGCCCTCCTTGTTCGCGTGAAGACCTTGCTACCTTCTCAGGATGCCGTACGCTTCACTCCGCGAAACGGCTGCTTGTTCGTCCGCCCACCCCGTTTCCCTGCTCGTATCGGGGCGTCCGATGCCGCCATTGCTGCGGCTTTGATCCCTGAGCCGGTTGTCGGGCTGGCCGAGGGAGCTGACCTGTACGGGTTCGAGTGCGCGCGGCGCAGTCCGCAACGCGCACATCAAGCCCACGTGCGAGATGCGCTCGGCTTGCTGTGCGCCGCTCAAGGTGACGCGCGGGCGCTGCATGCTACCCCTTGGTTATCAGGATCTTGCCGATCTTGACTCCCTTCATCTCGGTTATCACCATCTTGAGGTCATTGAATCTGAGCTGCTCGCCTTCCCGGGGTATGCGGCCGAGCAGGTTGAGCACGAAACCCGCCACGGTCTCGTACTCGCCCCCGGGCAGCGAGAGCGCCAGTTTCTCATTGACGTCATCGATCCTCATGCCACCGTCGATCTGGAAGCTGTTCTCGCTGATGGTCTCGTAGGGCTTCCTTCCCTTCGCGAGCTCGTCCCCGAACTCGCCCACGATCTCTTCGAGCAGTCTCTCCAGGGTGACCAGGCCGGCGGTTCCGCCGAACTCGTCAACCACAATAGCGGCCTGCCCCCGTGACTCCTGCAGCTCCGCGAACAGCTCGGCGATCAGCTTGCTTTCCGGCACGAAATATGCCGGCCTCACCAGCTTGTCGATACTGCCGCTCTGGTCGATTGAGCCCTTGGCCTGGGCCATGAGCACGTCCTTTATCCAGAGGATGCCGACCACAGTGTCGATTGTCTCCTCGTACACGGGAAACCGCGAATGCGGGTGCTCCGCGTAGACCTTGAGGAACTCGGGCAGCTTGGTGCCCTTCTCCACCCAGTTCATGTCGGGTCGCGGTGTCATGACCTCGACGACTCGATGGTCCCCGAAGCGGAACACCCTCTCGAGCATCTCCGCCTCGGATTCGACGAGTGTTCCCTCCGACGCGCCGACGGACACCGCGGTACGAATATCAGCCTCGCTCACAAGAGCCTGGCTCTGCGGTGCGGCCCCCGCCAGCCGGGCGAGCTTGTCGGCCACCCAGACAAACACGGAGGCTATCGGCGACAGGACCCAGATCAATACCTTCATCGGCGAGGCGTACATCATTGCCATGCGCTCGCCATACCTGGTGGCCAGAGTCTTGGGGAAGACCTCGCCGAACATGAGCAGCAGGATGGTCACTCCGCCTGTGGCCGCTATCACCGCCTCCCCCTCGGCAAGCGCCGACGCCGCGACGACGGTGGCCAGTGCTGCTGCCGCGGTGTTGACCAGGTTGTTGCCCAACAGGATCGTGGTCAGCAGCCGCTCCGGCTGCTCGGCCAGGGCGGCCACCTGCTTGGCCCGGCCGCCCTCGGTCTCCGCCAGATGTCTCAACCGCAGCTTCTGCAGCGAGACAAAAGCCACCTCGCAACTGGAGAAGAACCCGGATAGCAGGAGGCACAGGAAGAGCAGAACCAGATACACGGCATCGATGCTGGTCATTGTCGCAACCCCCCGCCCCGGGGAAAGCGTGCCTCAGTCGTCAGATCGTTCCCCAGAGGCCGCCCTCTCCCAGGGCTGCAAGTCTCGTCGCTAGGAACTCGTTGGCCGGCGGGGTACCGCTGGAGAGGGATACCCTGACGTAGTTGTCGGTATGGCCGAAGCTGACGCCGTCCTTCGTGCCCTCCCACAGCACGCTCACGGTGCGGCCCAGGCAGAGCGAACGAAAGCGGCCGCCGCTTTCGTTCGCGAGATCGAGCATCGACCGGACGCGCCGCTTCTTCTCCCCGTCTCCGAGCCCGTCCCGCAGGCGTTGCGCCACCACACCCGGCCGTGCCGAGTAGGGGAATACGTGCAGGTTGGCGAATCCCATTCGCTGGCAGTACCCGCGGCTTTCGCTGAACTCGCCCTCGCTCTCGCCAGGGAAGCCGACCATGATGTCGGTCGTGATGGCCAGGTCCGGTATCGCGTCTCGGGCCGCCAGCGCCGCCCGCTCGTATTCTGTGGTGGAATAGGACCGGCCCATTCGCTGGAGCACAGAGTCGCTGCCACTCTGCAGCGGCATATGGATGTGGGGGCAGAGGCGCGGGTCGTCCCAGAGCCGCAGCAGGCCGGGCGTGACGTCGGAGGGCTCCAGTGACGACAAACGCAGTCTCTGCAAATTGCATTCGTTCAGGACACGCGCGGCCAGGCCCCTGAGACCCCCGTTGTGATCGTAGCTGCCGAGTCGGGTGCCGGTCAGGACTACCTCTTTGTGTCCCTCCGCCACCCGCGCATTCACCTCCGCCACCACCTCGTCCGCGGGCCGGCTGCGCTCCTTGCCTCGAACGCTGGGCACGACGCAGAACGTGCAGCGCCGGCTGCAGCCCTCCTGGACCTTGACCATCGCACGCACGCGGCCGCGGGGCTCGGCCAGCCCTCTCTGGCGCCTGACTGCACGGCGACCCCCGCCTGCGCTGCCGACAATCTCCACGAGCCCTTCCGATTCTTTCCGGCCGACGACCAGCCCGACACCTTCGATAGCCCTGAGTTCATCGGGGGCCCGCTCCGCGTAGCATCCAATGGCCGCCACGAGGCAGCCGGGATTGCTTCGGCGAGCCATCCGCAGAAGCTTGCGGCACTTGCGATCAGCGATGTGGGTTACCGTGCACGTATTGAGCACGTAGACGTCGGCATCATCGGGGGAGCCCAACCGGAAGCCCGCGTCAACGAACCTGCGGGCGAGTGATTCTGTCTCCGCCTGGTTCAGCTTGCAGCCCAGGGTCTGGAGTGCGATCGTCCTCTGACTAGTCCACCCCTCCTCAACAGTCAACAGCCTTCCCTCCGGACGATACGTGGCGTGGGTCAGGTTTGAATTATAGGTTGGACTGTCCGGCCAAGTCAAGCTGGCGTGCGAGCGCCGGAGGGGTATGCTCGCGACAGCGGAAGCGGCCGGGCCGCTCAGTCCGGCCCCTCGGGGCAGGGGGGGCGACTCGTATCGGAAGAGTGCGCGACAACCGTGCGAAAAAGATAGCCTGGAGTAGATGCTCCAGGCTACACCGGGCTATCGGGCACACCCCTAGGTCTTCTTGCCGTCGACGACGTTCTTCGGCTTGATCTTGATCTGCTTCGGTTTCGTCGCCTCGGCCTTGGGGATGGTCAAAGTCAGGACGCCGTGTTCAAACGTGGCCTCCGCTTTGTCCGTCTGGAGCGAGCTCGGAAGGACCACGCTGCGGCTGAAAGTACCGTAGCTGATCTCCTGGCGGAAGAAGCTGTCCTTCCTGACCTCCTCCTCGGCCCTGGTCTCCCCCTTGATGGTCAGCGTGTCGCCGGTGATGGTAACCTCCACCTCCTCGGGCTTTACGCCGGGGACGGATGCCCTGACCACTATGCTGTCATCGGTCTGGTACATGTCGATCGGCAGGTTTCCCTCGTCGCCATAGGCGGCCGCGAGCCGGGGCGGCCTGACGAAGCTGTCTTCGAACAGACGGTCCATCGCCTGTCTCAGTGTGACCATGTCGGAGAAGGGCTGCCACCTCACTATGTTCATACTCTCACCTCCTTTCCTCGGTGGTCTCACACAGCAATCGCTGCTGCCGCCAATATAGCACCTTTGATAGCATGCTGTCAAGATAGCTGTCACGCAGCTTTGATGAAATGTTATAACAATATTATAAGCTTCGATTCAGGCCAGCGCCATTCGGTGCCCGGATAATTGACAAGGATATTATCAATTGCTATAATGCCGCCAAGGAGGTCCGGGACATGGCGGGGAAGAGCTACTATGACATCCTCGGCGTGAGCAAGAGCGCGAC
>CAZNMB010000185.1:0-4779 GCA_964574095.1 uncultured Dehalococcoidia bacterium | reverse complement strand
GCTGACATGGCTGGGCGACGCTGCCCAATTGTGCCCCATTTGATCGTTCGTCACCTTCACCCTCCCTCCGTCCACCGGGTAGGTCGGAGCATCCGCTCCGACCGCTCCCATTGTGCTGACATGGCTGGGCGACGCTGCCCAATTGTGCCCCATTTGATCGTTCGTCACCCTCACCCTGCCCTGTCCCCCGTATCAAGTACGGGGCAAGCTCTCAAAGGGAGAGGGTTGCCACCCCCTGCCTCCGCAGAGCTATCGCAGGCGCTGCCCCCACCGCCGCTGATAGGTCTCCTTCATCCGGGGATCGAGCAGGCCGACGGGCCACTCACCCCGGACAAGCCTGAGTATCTCCATGCCGGGACGGCGCTGCAGCTCGGCGAACGCCTGGGGCGAGATGCCCGCCGAATGGGCAGTGATGACGAAGTTGTCCAGCTTCAGCAGGGGGCTGTCGGCGGGGATGGGCTCCGGCTCGGCCACATCGACGGCCGCCATCGATATCCAGCCCTCGCTGAGAGCGGTGTGCAACGCATCGTGGTCAATGACCGCGCCCCGTCCCGTGTTGACGAGGACCGCCGCCGGCTTCATCCTCCTCAGTTGCTCCAGCCCGATCAGGTGCTCGGTCCCCGCGTTCAGAGGCGCGTGTATCGAGACGATGTCCGATTCCGACAGCAGGCGCTCCAGGTCCACCCGTTCCACGCCGAGCGCCCGGAACACGTCGCCCGGCAGGTGCGGGTCGAACGCGATCACTCTCAAGCCGAAAGCCTTCGCCTTGGGCACGACGGCGCGGGCAATTCGGCCGAAGGCTACCAGCCCCAGAGTCTGTCCCTCCAGCCTCGACATGGCCGGCCATATCTCGCCGGTGATGTGGGGATCGCCGACCGCTTTCCAGCCACCCGCCTTCGTCACATCGTTCAACTGCACGATCCTGCGGGTGCATGCCAGAATCAGGGCCATCGTGTGATCAGAGACCTCCCTGATGCTGGCATCGGGCACGTTCGCCGCCAGTATTCCCAGGTCGGCGGCGGCCTGGATGTCCAGCTTCTCACAGCCAACCCCGATACTCGCGATCAGCCTGCAGTTCGTCAGCCGCTCCAGCACGCCGCGGGGAAAGGCCTGGAACGTGGCTTGCGTGATCACCGCGTCGGCGTCTCCGACGGCGGCGGCGACCTCGTCCTCGGTGGCCTCCAGCGGGCAGGGGTTCACCACCAGATCGACCTCAACGCCCGCCTCCCTGAACATCTCCGCATAATCGACGAGGGCGGAGATGCCGATAATGTCAACAGCTTTGAAGGGCATCGCCCCTCCCTTCGCTCCGTTCACTGGACATCTTTCTCAGCGTCTCAGGGCGCCGCCGGTTGAGCGACTCACCGCAGGCTCGGCAGGCCGTAGCCGACGTCAGTTGGGTCCAGCGCAATATCGAGCAGGACAGGCTTTCCCGCCCCGATAGCCTCCACAACCGCCGGGCCAATCCCACCGGGCTCCTCGATACGCCGGGCCTGGACGCCGAAAGCCCCGGCCAGCTTGAGGAAGTCCACGTCTCCCAACCCACAGCCCACGTCCAAGGCGGCCGCCGACCCCGCCTCGCCGTACATGGAGAACGCCCATTTGATCGCGGCGAAACCCGAGTTGTTGAGCACGACCATGACGGCCGGCAGGCAGTACCTCGACGCCGTCCACAGCGCCTGGACGCCGAAGAGGGCGCTCCCGTCCCCCACCAGCGCCACAACGGGCTTTCCGGGACTGCCGAGGGCGGCGCCCAGGCCGGCAGGCAGGCCCCAGCCCAGACAGGCGTTGGCGCTGAAGTAGCTGCCGGGCCGGGAGAACTCGAAGACATACTCGACATAGCTGGTCAGCATGACCGCCTCATCGACCACGACCGCGTCCGGCGGCAGAGCGTTCGCGATCTCCCTTATGGCGCGCGAAGGGCGCGTGGGGACGGCGTCCCACTCCTTCCTGAAGTCCTCCTCCCGCGCCGCTCTCGCCTGCTCACGGGCGCTTTTCAGCCTGTCGAAGCGCTCCCCGATCTTCGCCCGCTGCCCCGGCGACAGCAGCCGCCTAACCTCGGCGGCCAGCTCGGCCAGGGCGGTCCTGGGGTCGGCCACCAGGGCCACCTCGGCGGGGCAATCGCGGCCCACCGCTCGCGGGTCTATGTCGAGGTGAATCAGTCTGGTGGACGGCGGCAGCAGAGGCGACGGGATGCAGAAGAGCTGTTTGAACAGCCCGCTTCCGATCGCCAGCAGCACGTCGGCCGGCCCGTCCAGACCGGGCAGGGAGAACCCCATCGGCGGCACCCGGCTGTAGTAGAGAGGATGGCTGGAGGGGAAGATGAGCCGGGGCACCTGGGCCGTGGTGAACACGGGCGCTCCCAGCATCTCGGCCAGCTCGACCAGCTCGGCCACGGCGCCGGCGTCGGGCACCTGATGACCCGCGAGGATGGCCGGCTGCTCCGCGCCGGCAAGGAGCCGCGCCGCCCTCTCCAGGGAATCGCGGTCGGCCCTGATCGCCATGGGCACCCGTCTCCGGCGCGGCGGGCCCGGCTCGAAATCCAGCTCCTGGGCCTGCAGGTCGCGCGGGATGGCGAGGAACACCGGCGCGGTCGGCGGCGTGGCGGCCTCCTTGAAGGCGCGATCAAGCGCCTTCGGTATGTCGGCGGCGTGGCCCACCCACCAGCGCTCCTTGGTGAACTGGCTCACCATGGGCAGCAGGTCGGCGTCCAGGAACGGGTCCGACCACTGGAAACGGGAGTCCTGCTGTCCCGCCATGACGATCAGGGGCGTGCCGGCGTTGTACGCGTTGTAGAGGTTGCCGATGGCGTTGGCCGTGCCCGGCGCCGTGTGCACCAGGACCACGCCCGGCCGGCCCGATGCCCGGGCGTAGCCGTCGGCCATGCCCACCGACACCGACTCGTGGACCGCGCTGATGAACCTGATCCCCGGCGTGCGGACGATGGCGTCGAGAAGCGGTACCTCGGTATTGCCGGGAACGCCGAAGACGTATTCTACACCCTCTTCCTCGAGGATACGGCAGACAACGTCGGCTCCTGTCATCTATCTGCAGCCTCAGTCTACATGAGTCCGGGCGGCGACGGTCCCGCCGCCCGGGTGTCCTAGACTACGCTCCGCCCCAGCTCGACGCCGCGGCGAAAGGCGTCCAGATTCTGCTCCAGCACCTTCTCCTTGCCATGGTACCTGCCGCGCAGCTCGTCCTCGATCTGCTCCGGCGATACCGCTCCCGTGATCACGACATACGCGCCCAGCATTATCAGGTTCTTGGCCAGAATCGAGCCCATACTCTGCGCGGTCTCAAGGCACGGCAGCGTGTAGAGCTTGTAGTCGTCCCTCTGCCTCTCGGCGGTGAGACCGGCGGTATCGGCAATGATGATCCCACCGGGGCGAACCCTGTGCTCGAAACCCGCGAACTGGGAGCTGTCCAGAAGCATCACCACCTGAACTTGGTCGATCACAGGCGACGCGACTTTGTTGTCGGAGATGATGACGGTGCACTCGCACAGGCCTCCCCGCCGGGCGAAGCCGTACGAGGATATGTAGGACACGTGCTCGTAGGAATGGGATGCCGATTCGAGCAGGACCTGCCCCGCCACCAGCACACCCATGCCGCCGATACCGGCCATGAGCACTTCGTTTCTGGCCTTTCCGTTCCGCTTCATGTCGATGCTCCTCTACTCGATCCGGGTCACGTTCCGGAACTCTCCCAGCGGGAACTCCGGGATCACCCTGTTCCGAATGAACTCGAGGCTCTTGACCGGGGTCAGGTGCCAGTTCGTGGGGCACGCTGTTATGACCTCCACAAAGCTCAGGCCGACGCCGTCGAGCTGCCTCTGGAAAGCGGTCCTGATGTACCCCTTCGTCTTCTGGTAGGCGGCAGGCGTGTCCAGCGCGCCGCGGGCGCTGTAGGCGCAGCCCTTGAACGTGGCCGCCATCTCAGCAGTGTGCGCCGGGTAGCCTTCCGTCGCGGGGGCCCGGCCGTCGGGAGAGGTAGTAGTCACCTGGCCCACCAGAGTCGTCGGCCCCAACTGGCCGCCCGTGGTCCCGAAGTTGGTGTTGTTCACCATGATAATGGTTATCTTCTCGGCCCGGGTGAGGGCCCCGACGAACGGGCCTGCCCCGATGGCGATGCAGTCCCCATCCCCCTGCACGGTGAAGACCACGGTATCGGGGTAGATGCGCTTGATCGCCGTGGCCACGTCGGGGCCGCGGCCGTGGGCGGGGGAGACCCGGTCGACGTCGAATCCGCCGATCAGGATGCCGCCGCAGCCGACACAACCGACCATGATGGCCTCATCGCCGATGCCGAGCTCATCCAGCACCTCCGCGATCATTCGGGCCACCACGGGGGTCTGGCAGCCGGGGCAGAAGAGGTCCCAAAGGTAGTCCGCGAACCACTCCCTGACGAATATCCCCGGCCTTCCGGTCACACGTTCCTTCACCACGTTCTTGGTTTCCTCGCTCATAGCAGTCTCCTTATCTCCTCCAGGACCCGGCCCGGCATGATCATCCCGTCCTCCGACGTGAGGTGGCGGAAGGTCGCGTCGGCGAGATGCACCTCGGCCTTGTCCTGCACGGCGTTCCTGACGTCATCGACCATGAGCCCCATGCTGTCCTCAACCACGAGGAACTTGCAGCCCCGGGCCGCCCGGCTGCGGATCGCCTCGTTGGGGAAGGGCCAGAGCGTTACGGGACGCAGCAGCCCGGCCTTGAGCCCCTCATCGCGGGCCGCGTCCACCGCCTCCTCGGACACGCGGGCGCAGTAGCCGTAGGCCAC
>CAZNMB010000184.1:0-4811 GCA_964574095.1 uncultured Dehalococcoidia bacterium | reverse complement strand
AAGGGGCAGGAGGCGGTATACTCGGGGATCAATGAGGCCAGAGCCTCCATGTCGGTGAAGGGCAGCATGTTTGCCTACGGCAACGCCACAGGCAACGTGACATCCGTTTCGTTCTGCCTGGTCAACACCATGAAGGGGCAGGCCGTTGACCTGACTCCGGGTGGCGGCAACGGCACGACCGACAACGTGACCATCATCAGCTTCACCGATGACTCGCAGCACGTTGCCGACTGTGCCTGGTCAACCACGTTCGTGGGCGACAACAACAGTGACAACCTCCTCGAGAATGAGGAGCAGGTGATCGTCACGGTGGACTTCACCGATACTGATGCCCCCGTAACCGGACTCGGCATCTACGACTCGTTCACCATCGAGGTGAAGCCCGTGACTGGCGCGGCCCTGATCCTGGAGAGGACGCTCCCCGGCAGGATCGACACGGTAATGGACCTCAACTAGACTCGGTTATTGAGAAGCCGATGCAGTACACGGTGTCGCTGCCGGGATAACAGCCTCGGCAGCGACACCGATGCATCAAGAACAGGGGTGGCAGCATGGAGCAGAGAATCAACTCCCTTGAAGAAGAGCTGAAGGTGCTCAAGAGCCAGATCAAGGCGGTGCTGCTTGACATCAAGGAGTACATGGCGACCGCTGGCAACGGGCAGTCCTACGGGCCGCCCCCGGCCATGGGTAGCGGTGTCCCTGCAGGCGCATCAGCCGTGGAGGGGCATGGGGGCATGGGACCGATCACCGTGAGCAACTATGGCGGACCCGCGCCGGCCGCTGGTGGCGCATACCACGCGCGCGAGGCCTGTCCTGAGTCCTACGATGGGGAATGCGTTCATGTCGCCGCCGCCAGGCAAGGTACTGCCCTGCACGAGCGACGCGTTCGTGAGGAGGAAGACAACCCGGCCGGATCACGGCTGCGCGCGGCAGACAAGACTGCCGCAAAGGACCTGCCCCGCGAGGATCGATCCGGACAGCCCGGCAGCATTGCGGCGAACGAGACCAACGAGAGCCAGGTTCTGGACCTGCTGACGGTATCCGTGCTGGCGCAATGGCTGGCGCGGGCCATACCTGCTGTGGGGAGGGAACAGATAGGCAAGCTGGTGGAGATCTACGACATAACCGGCGGGCTGCCTCCGCGCCTCAAGGACACCATGCTGCTGCTGGCGGACCTGTGCGCCGGAGACGATCCGGAGGGCGAGGCGGCAAAAGCGGAGTCTGTGCCGGCGGCGGTCAGCGTGCAGCTGCTGATAGAGCTCGACAGCCTGCTGCGCTATCGAAACGGCGCCTTTGAGTCTGTTGTGCTGTCTATGCTTCTCGACAGGGGGCAGGGCGGCAAGAGGGAAGGTCATGGATAAGGTACTCAGCACCATCCTGCTGATGGTCGCGGCGGTCGTCTGCGTGACGCTGGTGATCAACGCGGTGTATCCGGCTATCACCAGCTCCAGCGGAGCCCTTGGGAGCGCCTCGGCAAGGATGAACGAACGAATGAGAAGTCAGATAGAGATCATCCACGCCTCGGGTGAGCTGGACGAGAATGAGAACTGGCAGGACACCAACTCCAATGGCTATTTCGACGTATTTGTGTGGGTGAAGAACGTCGGCTCCGAGCCCGTTGTCGACGTTGAGCGCTGCGATGTGTTCCTCTCGGGCAATGGAACGGCATGGGCATGGATTCCCAACGCGAAATACGCGGGTGGTGAGTATCCGCAGTGGGATTATGCCGTCGACAATGGTTCTACGTGGAGCACCGCGACGACCGCACGCATTGAGATCAGCTATGAGAGCGCGCTCGCTTCGGCGGAGTATCGCATCAAGGTTCTCATTCCCAACGGGGTATGCGATGACTACTATTTCAGCATGTAGGGACGATGAGCAACGTAGTTGTCACTCTATTCGTCGTAGCGCTGCTGCTGGTGGCGGTGATGACGTGGTCGCAGGCGTCTTTCGGCTCGATGGACTCGGGGGCGGAGTCGTGGAAGGAGATGGCGGATACGGCGACGGAGGTGAGCAGGACTGACATCGAGGTGACGGATGCTCACGAACAGGGGGAGTTTGTGGAGGTCTGCGTTCGCAACTGCGGCGAGGTTCATCTCGCCGAGTTTGATGCCTGGGACGTGATAACACATCACTACGATGGGTCCGGAGCATATCACATCAACAGGCTCACCTACACGGAGAGCTCGAACCCGCCGGACCAGCACTGGACGGTCGCTGGCATCTACACGGATGACACGCTCGGGCAGAATGAGGTCTTCGAGCCAGGCATCTTGAATCCGGGGGAAGTGATGCTGGTCAGGCTGAAACTGTCCCCGGGAGCAGGTTCAGGCACGACCAACTGGGTGATCGTGTCCACGAACAACGGGGTGGCCGCCTCGGCACAATTCGCGGGCTAGGAGGATACGGATGGTCACGTCTGACGAAAAGCACAGCAGGATAATCTCCACAGGGAATGATGAGCTCGATAAGAAGATAGGCGGCGGCATCCCGTTGAAGTCTCTCAGTCTCATCGAAGGGCAGCCCGACTCCGGGAAGTCGGTCCTCACTCAGCAGATGGTCTGGGGTTCTCTGAAGAACAACCTGAAAGCCATGGTCTTCACCACGGAAAACACCATGAAGAGCCTGGTAACTCAGATGCAGAGCCTGAATCTGGACATTCTGGACTACCTTCTTCTTTCACGGTTGCGCGTGTACCCACTGGACTTGAAGAAGACCCGGCGCGACTTGAACGGGGGGCTGATGCCTCTGATCAAGGCCTCCGCCGACAAGGGGGTCGATCTGGTGGTCATCGATTCGATCACCTACTTCGTTACGCATGCCAGCATCGAGGACGTGCTGTCGTTCTTCGAAGACTGCAAGGTGCTGACGGGCCAGGGGTTGAGCATCCTCGTTGTCGCGCATAGCTATGCCTTCGATGAGAAAGTCATGGTCAGGTTGGGCTCGATGTGTGACAGCCACTTGAGACTGCGCATCGAAACGATGGGCAGCAAGATGATCAAGATCCTGGAGGTGGCCAAGGTACGCGGGGCTGAGATGACGACGGGGAACATAGTCTCCTTCGATGTCGAGCCCGGACTCGGGATAAAAGTGATACCCTACTCCAAAGCCAAGGCCTAGAGGTTGCCGTGCCTAAGACCGTATTGCCTTTTGCGCAAACGGAGGAGGACAGGGCCTCTCGGCGCGACCCGGATGAGCACGACGAGCTGTTCCGGTCGCTTCCGGAGGCTCTGCAGACTGTCTGTCGTGAGAACAGGCATCTGTGGGAGTACGTGTGCCTGCTGCCGCCGGAAGAGGCGAGCAGCGTCGAGTATCACGAAGAGCTGAAGCGTCCGCTCGGCGACCAGCACCCCCACCGTTTCATATACCCTGCCGGCGAGAACACCTACATACACATCAGGTCCGACGCCGAGGGCGGCAGGCCCGATTACATACCGATTGAGCACGGCATGACCATGGTCCTGAGCGAACTGCTGGCCCGGGTCGAGAATCGCCTCGTCGATGAAGCCGGGGTCATGCTTGAAGCGGAGTCCGATGAAGAGAGGAAGGCGGGCCTGATTGCGCTGCTGGACAGCATCTGCGTCGTGCATGGCAACGGTTCGGGCGCGCCGTCCTCAAAGGGCAACGGTCGAGGCAAGGGGGGGACTGCCAAGGACCACAAGGACAACAGGGACAGCAAGGAAAAGGTGCCGGTGACCCCCGATGAGCTCGCGACCCTGAAGTACGTGGTAGTCAGAGACAAGGTGGGATTGGGCGTCATGCAGCCCATGATCCAGGACAAGTACATCGAGGACATCAGTTGCAGCGGGATCGGCCCGATATTCCTGGAGCACAAGATCTTCAAGAGCGTGAGGTCGTCCATACACTTCGAGTCGCACGAGGACGTGGATGACTTCGTGCTTCGCCTGTCCGAGCAGATAAAGAAGCCGGTTACGCTGCGCAGTCCCATAGTAGACGCCACCCTGCCCGACGGTTCCCGTATCAACATAGTGTTCGGCAGGGAGGTGTCGCGGCGCGGGAGCAACTTCACCATCCGCAAGTTCGCCGAGACACCAATAAGCATCATGGAGCTCATTGAGTTCGGAAGCCTGAACTACGAGATGGCGGCCTATCTGTCGATCGTGATTGAGGATGGCATGAACCTGTTCGTGGTCGGGGAGACAGCCTCGGGGAAGACGACCCTGATGAACGCCGTCACCACCTTCATGCCGCAGAACCACAAGATCATAAGCATTGAGGACACGCCGGAGCTTCAGGTGCCGCACCAGAACTGGCTGCGCGAGGTTGCCAAGAATCCGGCCCCGGGAGAGAAGGGCGCCCAGGTCACCATGTTCGAGTTGCTCAAGGCCGCACTGAGACAGCGCCCGGACGTCATAATCGTCGGTGAAATCCGCGGCGAGGAAGGCAACATAGCGTTCGGCGCCATGCAGACGGGCCATCAGGTGATGAGCACTTTCCACGCCGCGAGTGTGGAGAAGCTGATCCAGAGGCTCACGGGACACCCGATCAGTGTACCCAAGACTTATGTTGACAACCTGAACGTCGTGGTCTGTCAGAACGCGGTGAAGCTGCCGAACGGCAAGAGAGGCCGCCGCGCGACCAGCGTCAACGAAATCGTCGGCTATGACCCTGTGGCCAACACCTTCTCCTACGTGGAGGTATTCCGCTGGGACCCGGCGACCGACGTTTTTACTTTTGTGGGCAAGAAGAACAGCTATCTCCTGGAGGAGAAGATCGCGATCAAGCGCGGCATCCCGGCGAACCAGAGATGGAAGATCTACGATCTCGTGGAGAAGAGGAAGAGGATACTG
>CAZNMB010000183.1:0-4817 GCA_964574095.1 uncultured Dehalococcoidia bacterium | reverse complement strand
CCCACCCGGAGCGGATGCTCCGGGCTACCCCGTCGAGACGGGACACTCGGACTCCAGACTCAAGACTCCTTGTCCCGCGACTCCCGTTCCCGGCGCAGTTCCCTCCGCCAGCGGATGGAGAAGCCGGCTGCGCCGATCGCGAAGGCGACGAGCGTGGCGCTGTAGAGGCCGACCGCGCCCCAGTCGTCGGGCAGCCTGCCCACGTATCGCGCCAGGCCGACCGCCTGAACGACTAATCCAGCCGATGAGCATAGCGCTGCGCCCAGGAACGCGGTCGATCTCTTCATCCTCATGTCGCGCGATCAGCGTACCTGCGGGCGCGGCCGCTGTCAATGCCCGGTTCGCCCGAACGCTGTCGTTGACGCCTCGCTCGCACGGCTGATAGAATCGGGCTAGTGCTTGGTTGTTCAAGTCAGCGTCACAACACAGATTCTTCGCTACGCTCAGAATGACACATTTGTCCTGTCACCCTGAACGCAGTGAAGGGTCTCTCATTGTGAAATCGAGTGACGCTGAATGCTGCAGCTAGGCACCAGGGCGCGCGATCAAGGACGCCCGGGCTGCGAAGCGAGATGCTGTACAGGTGATATGCGCCGGATGTGATCTGGGAATAGTCTCGGCCAAGGCGGTCATCGTTCGAGACGGCGAGGTCCTCGCCGCGGAGATCCTGCCCTACGGCAGCCTTCCCCGCGCCGCCGCCGCCGAGGTCATGGAAAGGGCCGTCACCCGGGCCGGCCTGTCCGCGGGCGACGTGCGCTGCTGGGTCGCCACCGGATTCGGTGGAAAGGCGGTCCCCGGCGCGGTTGACGTCGCTCCGGCCGTTATGTGCCTCCACAGGGCGCTCAGGGAGCTCAATCCGCGCGTGAGAACGGTCATCGATGTCGGCGGAAACAGCCTCACCGCGTTCAACATCGACGGCGGCGGCCGGATGGGTGCCGGCTCCATCACGGACGCGTGTGCCGCCGGAACGGGCAAGTTCATCGAGGCGATGGCGGTGGTCCTCGAGACGCCGCTTGACGAGTTCAGCAGCGCCGCCCTGCGCTCGGCCAACCCGGCCCGCATCACCGGCCAGTGCGTTGTCCTCGCTGAGAGCGACGTCATCTCTCACATCAACGACGGCACAGAGCCGGACGACATCATCGCCGGCATCGCCTCGTCGGTGGCCGACAAGATAGCGGGCATGGTGAGGCGCATCGACGTGAACGAGGAGGTGGCCCTCGTCGGGGGCGTCGCCAGGAACGCCGCCGTGGTGAGATGCCTGGAGAGCGAGCTGCGGCTCCGGCTGGCAGGGCTCGCGGGAATGGACCCCCGACTCGTGGCTGCGTTCGGCGCGGCCCTGATGGCCGGGGACAGCCGGCCGCGTCCATCTTGATTGAGGAGACCGCTGGATGATAGTAGCCGGTTGCGACGTTGGCGCCCGTACTGCGAAAGCGGTGCTCATGGAGGACGGCGCCCTGCTGGGGTTCGAGGTTGTCCCGGCGCGGGCCCGGGCCGTCCAGTCGGCCGCCGACGTCATGGACAGCCTGCTGGGAAGGCTCGGCCTCGCCTACGGCGATCTCGACCGCTGCGTCAGCACCGGCTACGGGCGCAAGCTCATTCCCTTCGCCCATGACAACGTCAGCGAGATATCGTGCCACGGCCGCGGCGCCCAGTGGCTTGTTCCCAGCCTGAGGACGGTCATCGACGGCGGGGGTCAGGACTGCAAGGTCATGCGAGTGGATGCCTCGGGCTCCGTGACGGGCTTCCGCATGAACAGGAAGTGCGCCGCCGGAACAGGAAGGTCCCTCGAGCAGATGGCCGGGAGCCTGGGCGTGGACGTCTCCCGGCTCGGCCCCCTGTCGCTCGAGGCGTCCGATCCCGTCGTCCTCCAGAACCCCTGCTCCGTCCTCACTGAGATGGACATCAGGTACCTGGTCCTGCAGGGCAGGGACAGCGCGGACATCGCCGCCGGAATCAACGACATGACGGCGCGGTGGATCCTGCATCTGGCGCGCAACATCGGGGTCGAGGCCGACGTCGGGATCACCGGCGGCATCGCCAACAACGTCGGCGTCGTGAACTGCCTGGAGCGCGCGCTTGGGATCGATTTCATCAGCTTCCCGGAGGACCCCCGGATCATCGGCGCCATCGGCGCCGCGCTGTTCGCCGCCGATGGAGGGGCGGGGATCGACCTGGACGATGAGATGTAGGGTGCAACATGGACCGTGACGACGACGCCCGCGAGGCTGCCCCGCCCGGAGTGACCGTATACTCCGACTACATCTGCCCCTTCTGCTTCATCGGGAAGCGGCTGGCGGACCGGCTGGAGGCCCGGTTCGGGATCGAGGCGGAGTGGAAGGGCTTCGAGATCCATCCCGAGATCCCCCGCGGCGGGTGCGACTACGAGTCGCTTGGGTTCAGCGGAGGGATGGCCGACGCGCTGCTGTCGCGGATCATGAGCCTCGCCGGCGAAGTGGGGCTGCGCATCGTGCCGCCGGCGAGGATTCCGAACTCGCGGCTGGCCCTGGAGGTCGCCGAGTTCGCGAAGAAGACCGGGCGGTTCCGGGACTACCACGAGGCCGTCTTCCGGGCGTACTGGCAGGATGGCGTGGACATCGGGGACCGGGAGCGGCTCTTCTCGATAGCGGCCGCCGCGGGTCTTGACGGTGCGGAGCTGGAGGCCTACCTCAACAGCGGACGCGCCGCAGACAGGCTGAACGGGTACCTCCGCGAGGTCCTCGAGCGGGGCATCGAGGGCGTGCCCACCTTCGTCATCGGCGACAGGAAAGTCGTCGGAGCCCAGCCCTTCGAGGTGCTCGAGAGCGTTTTCGAGGAGGAGCGTCGCCGGGTTGGCTGAAGCGAGCGCCCCTACCCGACGCTGTACGTTCCAGTGCCGACCGCTATCAGTGTCTGCTCTTCGTTGCGCAGCTCCATTCGGGCCACCGCCACCTTCCTCCCCGTACGCATCACCGAGCCGGTCGCCGTGAACACCTTGCCCCTGCCGGGCCGCAGGTAGTCAATCCGGAGATCGATGGTGCTCACGCGGCTGAGCCGCTTCGCCTGCTCTTCGAGCGGTAGTCCTTTGATCTCTTTCTTCAGGCCCCAGACGATCACGCAGCCTCCGATGACGTCCATGATGCCCGAGATAACGCCGCCGTGCAGCGGTCCACCCGGTCCGATCGTGAGGTCATCGCGCATCGCGACGCTGATAGCGATGCCGTCGCCCTCGGTGGGCTCGAAGTTGAGGCCCAGGAGCTCCACGAAGGGCGGGAAGCCACCCTTCAGGCCCATCGCGTGCGACAGCTTCTTGTCCCTATCGTCCAAGCGGCTAATGCGGCACCTCACTGCCCGGTTCAGCCGGCCGGCCGGCCGGCCCTCTCGTATTCTGCCTGCGCGCCCGCTGGTTGTCAAACCGGCGCGGCGGCGAGTTGCGTCCGCGGGCGGAAGGCGCTAGCATGACAGGTACATCCTCGGGGAGGAGGGCCACCGGCAATGAAGAACAAGCTCTGCCCGTTTCTGGCCGCCGGCGTACTCAGGGGAGGGAACTACGATCCCGACGAGCTGGCGGTGGTTGCCCAGTGCCTGGGGGACAGGTGCATGCTCTGGCATCCAGGCGGCACATCCGCGACTCCGCGCGGCAGGTGTGCGATCTGGGCCACCGCGTTCATTCTGGCGAGGCTCGAGGCGCGCCAGCGCTGAGCGCGCCGCCGGAGCCCCCTGATTCAGACCCGCCGCTCTCACAGCATTGACTTCCTCGGGGCTGCGTGCCTATAGTGGTTGGAGTGCGCCGGCCCGGGGCGAGGGGCGGGCGGGTCCGCAGGGAGGCAGCAGCCCTAGATGAACGACGAGTGGAGCATCGGCCAGTTGATAGCGCTCGTCATCCCCATAGTCCTGATCGAGCTGGGACTGATGGCCTTCGCCCTCAATGATCTGTTGCGCAGGGAGCGCGTCCGCGGCGGCAACAAGTGGCTGTGGGTAATTCTCATCGTGTTCTTTGGCTTGATCGGCCCTATCGCTTACCTGCTCCTTGGACGTGAGGAGGAATAGTCCCCTGGAGGCGGTGAAGTGTGAAGGGCTCGCGAAGCGCTACGGTCGCGTGAACGCGCTCGACGGGCTCGATCTCAGCGTCCGGGACGGGGCCGTGTTCGGTTTCCTCGGCCCGAACGGGGCGGGCAAGACCACCACCCTCAAGATACTCACCGGCCTCGGCAGGGCGGACGGCGGCCGGGCCTGGGTGGCCGGGCAGCGGGTCGCTCCCAACTCGATCCGCCTCCAGAGCAGGATCGGATTCCTCCCCGAGGAGCCCGCCTTCTACGGCTGGATGACCGGCCGGGAGTACCTCACCTTCGTCGGTGGCCTGTTTCGCCTGCCCGCGAAAGAGACGAGAAGCCGCGCCGAAGAGCTTCTCGAGCTGGTGGGCCTGACCGGCGACGCCGGGCGACGGGTGAGCGGCTACTCCCGCGGCATGAGGCAGCGCCTGGGTGTCGCTCAGGCGCTGATGAACAGGCCGGAAGTGCTGTTCCTCGATGAGCCCTGCTCGGCCCTCGACCCGCTGGGCCGGGCGGAGGTGCTGGATACCATCGCCCGCCTCAGGGAGCGGGCGACCACCGTCTTCATGTCAACCCACATCCTCGCCGATGTTGAGCGGGTGTGCGACGTCGTAGGGATCATCGACCGGGGCCGCATGGTCGTAGAGGCCGGAGTCGAGGAGCTGCGCCGGCGCTTCGCGCGCCCCGCCTTCGAGATCGAGTTTGAGGGGGACGCCGCTCCTTTCGTCACGATGGCCGAGTCTCAGCCGTGGACGGACAGGGTGGAGGTGGAGTCGGCGGACAGGGTGT
>CAZNMB010000182.1:0-4822 GCA_964574095.1 uncultured Dehalococcoidia bacterium | reverse complement strand
CCGGTCCCATTGCATATCGACACGCAGACTCTATCGGATGCCTTCTCTTGGGTTACCAATGTCCTGAGGGCTTCAAGCTCAGCAGGCGAGGCTAGCTTCTTGGTTGGCGTGCCGATAGCCATGTCACTCATACTCCTTGAGCATGGAATCAACTTGGTTTGCGTTCACCTGGCCGTGGTATTTCCCATCGACTATTACCGTCGGGCCCAGGGCACACGCCCCGACACAGTTTACGGTCTCAAGAGTGAACCGCTGGTCGCTGGTGGTTTGCCCTCGGCGAATCCCGAGATCCTGTTCCATCTTCTCAACTACTCTCGGTGCCCCTCTGACATGGCAGGCAGTGCCCATGCAAACGGTAATGAGGTGACGGCCTCTGGGCTCCAATCGAAAGGACTTGAAGAATGTGGCCATCCCGCACACTTCTACTAGAGGAACCGCCATCACCTCTGACACTCGTCTGAGCCCCTCTTCTTGCAGATAGCCAAACTCGGAGTTCATATCCTGAAGAATATGTATTAGATTTGAGTGCCCGTTGCCATTCCTCTGCACTATCTCGTCAACCATCTGCAATTCTTTGTCGGTCATGCCGGCTTCTCCTGTGTCTGCTGGACGTAGGCTTGGTACCTCACCGGGCAGTTGCTGATGCAGCTGCCGCAGCCAGTACACAGGGACTCATCCACAGACCTAGCGCGCTTCTTGATACGAACCTTGAATTTCCCAGCCTCACCTTCGACCTCCTCGAGGTCGGAGTAGGTCAACAACTCGATGTTGAGATGCCGGCCGCATTCCACGAGCTTCGGCGAGAGGATGCACATTGAACAGTCGTTGGTAGGGAAAGTCTTGTCAAGCTGCGCCATGGTGCCGCCAATTGCAGGTGACCTCTCCACTAGATAGACCTTGTAACCCGATTCCGCCAGGTCAAGCGCAGCTTGGATTCCCCCTATGCCGCCACCGACAACGAGGACTGCTCCCGTCATCTGCGTAGCAGGCTCAGACGGTGGTGTGGTTTGCTCTGTCATGATCTGTAGCCTTCTCTGCGTCGTTCATAGTCCATGGTTGCCTGACGTGGATCTTCCGTCGAGCCACTTTCCTCGACCCGTCACGGGTAGAGCTTATAGATGAGCGAAGGCATGCCAGCTATCTTGCAGGCGCATTTCGCCAGACCTGCACCTAGGCCTCTTGGACGATTTCCAGGGAACAGCTCATAGATCTGCCTGAGACTCACCCCCGTGTCCTTGCAGAGCATCGTGACCGGCGGTGGTGTTCCGAACTCCAGATAGTATTGCCGCAGGTAGTAAATCACGCTCCAATGCTCTGCCGTCAGACCTTCTGACACCAAGTCTTGAGCGAGCACTTCGGCGATCCTCTCGGTCCACAGTCCTGGGTGCAGCATGTATCCGTCGTCGTCCAGCTCTGGGGTCACGACTGTGGACACAGCAGTCAGGACCAGTTCGTCACCTTCGAAAGCATCCTCAAATGCCTTGGGGACAATGTTCTTGGGCTGCATGCCGACCTTTCCGCGCGTTCTCCTGATGGCGTACCGCTCATTCATTGGCTGCCCGCTGGGGCGTTGCCCTGTGCCTACCGCTCTGATTCCTTCCTCACGGGCAGCCTGCCTCCAACGTGTAGCCCGAATGACAGGACCGATGCTGGCTGTCTTCAGATACCATAGCAACACTCCTGGAACAAGGATGACAGGGATTGCCAGTACCAGCGTTACTATGAACTCTCGATCCAACTCTCAAACTCGCCACTCTCTTTTTCAATGGGGTCACTCTATCACCATACCGGCACACTGGCTTCACCTGAAATGGCTGTTTCCGGTCACCCGGATTGGTGAAAATGCAAGTCAGCAATAGCCAATCTTGGCTATTTGCAGACGCTATGCTACGACAAGCATCGTACAGGATAGAGAATCCACGCAGTGTCGCAAGGAGCTGACGAGGATAGCTTAGAAGCTGCAATTCATTTGCGAATTGGTGAGGCGGGCATGGAATTGGGGCATCACATCCAGTGAGACCAAACCGACCAATTCCGTTGCGGTGAAGTGCGGTAGGCGGACCTGAATCCTAATCTCTTGGTGTATCGCTGGGCCAGAGCTACGGAGAAACCAAAGACACTGGAGGTCTCGCCTGCGGTCCAGTAGACACGGGACTTGCGACCCGCCATGCAAGAAGCGCCTGCGGCCGTGTTCTCGGACTCATGCAGCTACAGAGCCAAGCAGCCAATGGATCTAGCGCAGGTCGACTCTCCTGAGCCTTCGGTTATGCGCCCTTGTCCCTGCAGCTATCACGAGCCGTCAGCATGACGATCATCCTCAGTGAGTATCCCACCAAGGACCTCTACCACTACCCTGGTACCCTCGCCTGGTTCGGACTGTATCTCCAAGCGACCCCCCAGGAGTTGAGCTCGCTCATACATCCCCGCCAAGCCAAGCTTGCCTTCCTTGACCAGATCGTCTGTTGTCGCAGGAACAGCGAATCCCTTGCCGTTGTCACTCACAGTCACCCTCGCTCGGCTCTCGTCGAACTCCACTGAGATTTCGCCGACAGTTGCCTGAGAGTGCCGCCACACATTACTTATCGCCTCCTGAGTGATACGGAATAGCGTTAGCTCCACCTCAGCAGGAAGTCGCTGCCCAGCACCATGTTCCTCAAAGTGTAGAGTCATTCCCGAACGGTCCCTGATGTCAGAGGCCAGCGATTTTAGCGCAGGAATAAGGCCCAGGCGATCAAGCGTGACGGGCCGCAAGCTCTGGCTCAGGCGCCGCACATCCTCCAGTACGCGTACGGTCTTCTGACGTGCGTTCTCCAGAGCCGCCCTGTTCTCCCTACACGGCCCCTCCTCGGCAGGGGCGAGTCTGTCCAAGTCGAGAGAGAGGCCAGCTAGAGACTGGACGACTCCGTCGTGAAGCTCTCTGGCAATGCGCTTTCTTTCGTCCTCCTGCGCTCTCGTAACCTGACGCAAATAGAAGCGCAAGCTTTCCTTCATTCGTTTTTCCTCGGTCACGTCCCTGGCAACATGCTGAAAAGCGGTGATCTGGCCATTGCTGAACACCGGGCTGGTGGAGAACTGAACCCAGGCCTCCGACTTGTCCTTCTTACACAGCGTGAGTTCGGAAAGGAGCTTCATCGCGTCACCCTTGAGGAGCGGGTCCTGTATGGTACTCTCCTTCTCCGCGCAACCCTCAGCGATAATATCGTTGGCCTTCAGGTCACGTAGCTCTGCCAGACTGTATCCTGTGAGCTCGGACATTGATTTGTTGGCCGCAATAATGTTGCCCTGAAGATCATGAACCCAGATGGCATCAGTGGCGTTTTCAAATAGCTCTCGATACCTTTCTTCAGACGCTGCCAGTAACTCGCTGACCCGCCATGCCTGCTCATAGAGGTACGCTTTGTCCACAGCAACACCAATCTGATTGCCAATCCCACTGAGCAATTCCACGTCATAATTGCTGAAGTGACGGTGGCTGTGCGAGACTGCACAGAGGGTGCCGGCGACCCTTCCTTCGATCTTGAGAGGCACGATGAGCATTGACCATGTGTTCTTCTCCACTCCCGCTATTGTCGCGAGGTTAGGATCTTCGGCCACATCTTCCACGAATAGCGGTTCTCCTGTCTCGGCCACTCTCCCCATTGCACCCTCCCCAAGTCTGACCCTGCCCATGCCGCGAGCAAGCTCGCCGGCTGCACCTTGATGACTCGTGAGGGTCAGTTCGCCAGTCGCTTCATCCACAAGAAACACGAAGGCAGACTCAATGCCCATCGCATCTGTGACCTCATGAAGAGTGGTATCCAGAATCTTGCCCAACCGTAGAGACTGGGACACCACACTCGAGGTCCTATTGAGAGCGGCAAGTTGAACGCAGCGCTCTCGTTCCCTGCGCAGCAGGGTGAAGGTGAAAGCCACCAGGTTGCCAACGATGAATACGGCACCAGCCTCGACGAGTGCATCCTTGGGATACGGCGAAATGAAGATAGCATGCGGAAGCATGCAGGCAAGAGCCGCTAATGAAGTACCTAGAGCCCCCCTTTCGCCGAAAAGAAACCCAGCCCAGACTATGGGCAGCAGATAGAGAATCCTCCCGAAGGCATCATGCTCTAGGCCGAGGGCAGCTATCAGGCGGGTGATGAAGGCCGGATACTCGACGGCCTCACCATAACTGTAGACTGTGATAAGCACGAGCAGAGCCGCCAGCAGCCAGAACCCCGGTCTGCTAACAACCCGTGCCAACGTCGCCAATTGATGGTCCTTCTGCCGACTCGGCACCTCGCGCCTCTAAGTGACAGATTTCATTGCACATCATCAAGGGTGACCAAGCCTTCTTTCAGAGCACGTACCACGGCTTCGGTACGGGAGCTAACCTGTAGCTTGTTGAAGACATGGCGCAGGTGACTGTGAACCGTATGCTCACTGAGGTGAAGCTGTAGGCCAATATCCTGATTACTTAAGCCTCTGGTTGCCAGCCTGAGCACCTCCATTTCCCTCTCGCTGAGTCCCTCCGGTTGCTCTCGCACCGTGGACTTGCCGCCAGTGGGCATGAAGCGATTCATGACCTTGCGGGCAACCGAGGGATGGAGCACCGATTCCCCCGCGTACACGGCTCGAATCGCGTCAATCAGTTGACGCGCGCGGACGCTTTTCAACAGGTATCCGGCGGCCCCGGCCTCCAACAGGCTAAAGACAAACTCATCATCGTCATAGGCAGTGAGTATCAGTACTGCTATAGTTGGATAAAGCGCCTTTATCTGCCTGGTGGCTTCAACACCATCTACTTTGGGCATGTTAATATCGATAATGGCAACATCCGGCTTTGAGG
>CAZNMB010000181.1:0-4829 GCA_964574095.1 uncultured Dehalococcoidia bacterium | reverse complement strand
CCGGACCGCTACCTGGGCAACATGCCCATTCTGCTCTCCAGCGAGGTGCAGCCCAGGTGGCACGAGTACCCGAGGACCAACGTGGTGATCCTTTCTGCATACCTCCACACCGAGATGACCGAGCAACTCTCCGCTCTGGGCGAGGAACTCCGGGACTACGGCTACAAGAAACCCCTCAGCATAATCAACAACCTCGGAGGCGTGGCAAAGCTCTCCCGGACCAGGGCAGTGGATACCTTCGGCGCCGGTCCAGTGGCCGGGCTGTTGGGTGCGAACTGGATAAGCAAGCTATATGGTTTCCCCAACATCGTGGTCTCAGACATGGGCGGCACGAGCTTTGACTACGGATTGATTGTAGATGGCGGCTGCCGCTTCTATCAGGACTGGCCGGTGGTTGATCGCTGGGCAACCGAGAACTCTATGGTGGAGGTGAACACAATCGGCGCTGGCGGCGGCTCCATAGCCTGGCTCAACGAGCTCATGGGCAATAGACTCGAAGTGGGACCCAGGAGCGCCGGCTCGAACCCGGGCCCCGTCTGCTACGACCTGGGTGGAACCGAGCCCACAGTCACCGATGCCGATGTGGTACTGGGCTATGTCAACCCCGACTATTTCCTCGGCGGCAAGATGAAGCTGTCCAGAGAGAAAGCCCTGGCGTCCATGGAGAGGATAGCCAGACCTCTGGGGCTGACACCACTGGAAGCTGCTTCGCATATCCGCGCCATAGTGGATGCCAACATGGGCAACACGATCCTCAAAGAGGTAGTGTTCCGAGGCTTCTCCCCTGACCAGTTCGTGCTCTTCGCATATGGCGGCGCGGGCCCCGCCCACTGCGCGGACTACAACAGCTACCTCAAGGCGCCCAAAGTGGTCACATTCCCCTTCTCCAGCGTCTTCTGCGCCCTGGGCGGGGCGACTCTTGACTTGAAGCAGTGCTACGAAGCCTCGAAGCACGTCATACTGTTCCATCCCATGAAATCCCCCTCATACCTTGATGACTTCGACCAGTTCAACAGGGTTATCGACAGCCTCAGGGAGATAGCGTTCCGTGACATCAGGAGCGAGGGCTTCCGTCCCGAGGACGTGATATTGAGTCTGGAACTCGACATGAGATATGGTGACCATTTGAGGCTGACTCGTGTGGTCTCGCCGAAACTGTGTCTGCAATCCGAGGATGATGTGAAGGCCATCTGCGAAGCCTTCACAGCTATCCACCTGGCACGCTATGGAGAGCTGGCGGCCATACCGGTGACAGGCATCAACATAGAGAACTTCTTCCTGTTCGCCACCGTGCCGCTGCACAAACCAAAGCTGCCCACCTTCCCATTGGAAGGTGAGAGCCCCGTGAAGGCTCTCAAGGGGAGACGCCCTGTCTACTGGAAACAGCTCAGCGATTCCAGGGAGACGGCTATCTACGATGCCGAGCTCCTCCGCCCGGGCAATGTCATCCCGGGGCCGGCGGTCATTGAGGCGAGAGACACCACCGTAGTGCTCCCACCGGGGATGAAATACAGCATAGACCAGTACCTGAGCGGGATCATCGATGGTCTTTAGAGGTTGTTTGTTGGTGGGGAGTCTTGAGGAGTTGATGATGCCCGTCCGACACAGGAGATAGATAATGCCCGTTGACGAAGATATCTTGAACCAGGTCCGCCCCGAGGAGCCCACCAGGCTCGAGAAGCAGTGGATGGGCAAGATACGGGTTGATGAGTTCTCCATCTACCTGACGAAGCTCGAGCTTGTCTGTGAGGAAGCCAAGCAGAACATGATCATGACAGGCCTCTCGCCGGCGATACAGGGCATGGACTGCGGAGTCGGCGTTTATACCGCAGCCGGCGACCTGGTGGCGGCCTCGGTGGGCACCTATCTCCATATCTGCAGCGGTCAGGTGCCCATCAAGTATATCCTCAAGTACTACAAGGATGACCCCTCCGTGGGCATCCGCGATGGCGACGTCTTCTTTGTCAACGATGTCCTGTACGGCGGCTTCCACAATCAGGACATGCTCAACATCGTGCCCGTGTTCTACAGGAAGAAGCTCGTCGCCTGGGTAGTAGCCGCCGCTCATGAGCCGGAGACAGGTGCCGCCGAGCCCGCAGGCTTCGTACCCGCAGCCAAGAGCCGCTACGAGGAGGGATTCAAGGCACCACCGGTGAAGGTCGGCGAGAACTTCAAGATCAGGGGAGACTTCTTCGACTTCTTCTCCAACATGCTCCGGGACAAGGTAACCCCACACGACCTCAAAGCCAAGACAGCCTGCTGCTTCAAGATGAGGGAAAGGCTGTTGGAGATCGTGGAGCATAAGGGAGTGGGGTTCTTCGTGGGGCTGATGCGCAAGTCGGTGGAGGCGGTCGCGGATGCGGCCAAGCGTCGCATCGCCAGCCTCAACGACGGCACCTACCGTCACGTCATCTTCTTCGACCTGCAGGGCAACGAGGAGGCTCTCGGCTGCGTTCACATAGCCGTCATCAAGGAAGGCGAGACGCTGACAGTTGACCTCTCGGGCAGCTCTCCGCCTACCATGTCATTCCTCAACGCCAAGCCTCATGTGGTCAGAGGACTGCTGGCAGGGTTGTTGATGCAATACCTGTTCGCTGATTTCCCGGTGAGCACGGGGGCACTGGCTCCTTTCAGGTTTGTGGCACCCGCAGGCACCATCGTCAACGCTCCCAATGACCAGGCCATGTCCGGCTCGATGAGAATAGCCGCACCGGTGGTCAACGGCGTCATGGTCTGCCTCGCCAAGCTCCTCTTCGACAGCGACATGAAGGAGCGCATGACCTCGCCTCCGGCCATGAGCGGCGTGGGACTTGCGGCAGGGGGTGGCATTGACCAGTACGGCGGAATAGTCATCGGGGCCTTCGGCACCATAATCATCAACGGCTGCGGCGCTCCCGCCACGCCGACACGAGATGGCATGGATGCGGGACAGTTCTGGTTCTCGGGGCTCGCCGACTGCCTCGACGTGGAACATGGCGAGGTTCAAACCCCTGTGCTGCACCTGTTCCGCAATATCATGATGGACCAGGGAGGCCCGGGGAAATTCCGCGGCGGTTCCACGGTCTGCCAGGGTTACATCTTCCACAACTCCCTGGGCGGAGTTAAGCTGATCTTCAACACTTCGACGTCGAGGATGCCCCACACGCCGGGACTCATGGGAGGCTACGCCGGAGGTCTCAACCCGTTCCTGGAAATCAGGAATACCGACTGGCACCCCATCTTCGAGAAGGCAGACGACGTGCCCTCAAGCTACGCCGAGTTGGCGACCAGCAAGCACGTCAATTTCAGAGCGACCCAATTCGTTCCACAGGATTTCTTCGTGAACGGCGACGGCATAGCCTGCGGCTCAGGCTCATCGGGAGGCTACGGTGACGTGCTGGAGCGGGACCCGGGTCTGGTCGCAGAAGACATCGGAAAAGGGATTGTCTCCCCCTGGGCAGCCAGGAATGTCTACCGCGTGGCCTTCGACGAGGAGACACTGGAGATTGACCATGCCGGGACCAGGACTCTTCGCGAGCGGGAACGCGAGCGCAGGAAGAGAGAAGGCAAACCATACCACGAGTTCATGGAAGTGTGGTCGCAGAAACAGCCGCGAGAGGACATCATCCGCTCCTATGGCCCCTGGCCCGAAGGGATAAGGTAGTTGTGGCAGCAACCTCCAAAGAGCTGGTGCGTTCGCTTTTCGCGGGCAAGCCAGCGGGCAGGCCGCCCTTCATCCCCTACATGGCCGCCGCCGCCGCCCGGTTCATGCAGGTACCAGTCCCAAAGCTGCTCTCAGACCCCACCACGCTCGCCAACTCCCTGCAAGCCTGCCGGAAGCTCTTCAAATACGACGGCATAGCGGTCCTGCTTGATACCACGCTGGAGGCGGAGGCCTGCGGCTGCCGGATAGAATGGCAGGAGAAAGAGCCACCCAAGGTCATCTCACACGTATCCGATGGCAAAGACCCGGACAGCCTGGATATCTCCTTAATCGAGCGCAGGGGCAGGATTCCCGTAGTGCTGGAGGCGGCCAGGAGGCTGACGCAGACCGTTGGCAGGGAAGTGGCGATGCTGGGTGTCATTACGGGTCCCGTCACCCTGGGCACGCATCTGATGGGCGATGACTTCCTCCACGCCTTGGGGGAAGATGCCCCGACATCCCGGAAGGTGGTCCATCTATCGGAGAGAATCGCCCTCGCACTGGCCAGGGCCTACGGCGAGCTGAAGTTCGATGCCATCGTTCTTGCGGACAGCGACCTGGCATCGCTCAATCCCGCCTGCTATCCTGTGATCCAGCCCATGCTCAAGACCCTGCGCAACCTGGTCAACTTCTACGATGCGCCTCTGATCATACTGACCGGCCGCGTTCCTCCGGTGCCCGCCGAAGGGCTCTCAGCCTTCATGGAACTCGAGGCGGATGGCTTCTCACTGGGGAATCACATCTCAGAGCTGGAGAGCCTGCCGCTGTCCGGGTCGAAAATGCTTGGCGCCAGTCTGTCCACCTCAGCGCTCCTCGGCCCCCTCGACGATATCGAGAAAGCTACATTCGAGCTGATTGACAACAGAATCGCCAACCCCTTTTTCGTTACCTCGGAATGGGAAGTGCCGCCTGAGACGCCGGCAGAAAACCTGCACAAAGTGATGCAAGTGTTGACATCAGACCCAACACGTGGTCCACGTTCCCGCACCCGCAATTGACAGGCATCGAAGACGAGAAGCCCACCCAGCGCGATATGCGGTATCACGTCGCGAAGATCCCGCTCTGCCCCTTCAAGCGAATGATCACCATCGACTGTGACCAAGTCGAAGTAGGCATCCGGATGTCTTTCGAAATAGCGGGGCACCAT
>CAZNMB010000180.1:0-4830 GCA_964574095.1 uncultured Dehalococcoidia bacterium | reverse complement strand
TAGCCTGGCATCGGCTGTTGCCAACGAAGGCGGAATCGGTGTTATTGCTTCGGCCATGATTGGCATGCTCGAGGCCGACTTCACAACAGACCCCGGCGAAGCAAACAGGAGAGCTCTGCGCAAGGAGATACGGAAAGCGAGGGGGCTCACGTCGGGCATCATCGGCGTGAATATCATGGTAGCCCTCACTGACTACGGTAGTCTTGTTGAAGTTGCATTTGATGAAGGCGCGGACATAGTATTCATTGGAGCGGGAATCGCAAAGAAGCCAAAGGGACTACCTCAAGACAGATTGACAAGCGGCACAACCAAGGTTGCCCCTATAGTGTCCTCGGCCAGAGCGGTCAACGTCATTTTCAACTACTGGAAGAAGAACTACAACCATGTGCCCGACGCCGTTGTGGTTGAAGGCCCGAAGGCGGGGGGACACCTCGGCTTCAAGAGAGAGCAGATCGATGATCCCGCCTATTCCCTGGAAAGGATACTGCCGGATGTTGTCTCTGCTGTTAAGCCTTATGAGCAACACTTCGCAAGAAGCATTCCGGTGATTGCCGCCGGAGGCGTATACACCGGTGCCGATATCTTCAAGTTTCTCGAACTGGGGGCTAAGGGCGTCCAGATGGCAACCCGGTTCGTCGCAACTCACGAGTGCGATGCCTCCATCCAGTTCAAAGAGGCCTACCTGCAATGCAAGCGGGAGGACCTCATCATAATTGACAGCCCGGTCGGCTTGCCGGGAAGAGCAATAAACAGCAGGTTCCTCGAAGAAGTATCGGCGGGCGCAAGAAAACCATTCAAGTGCCCCTGGAAATGTCTGAAAACCTGTAGGTTGGAAGACTCCCCATACTGCATTGCTCTCGCCTTGATTAATGCAAAGAGGGGAAATCTCAGGAATGGATTCGCTTTCGCGGGGGCCAACGCCCACCTGGTAGATAGGATAGTCTCCGTCAAGGAACTCGTGAGGACTCTGCTTGTGGAATATGAACTGGCAGCAGATACCCTTGTCCTGCCCCGCCAAGAGCTGGCCCAGGGATAATGCGAGCCTTGTGGGATGATCTAACACAGCGAGAGAGGAGGGTCATCCCACGAAGGAATCGCCGCACACGGCAGAGGAGATCGCCGGAGCGACGAAGCCCATCTAGTTCCGGCGCGGCGACCTGCTTCGTTCCCGGCCAGGAACCAAGGAGTCCGAAGGACCGCACACGGAGAGCTACTGGAGGCTCTTCGGGCAGACCAGTCCCTCTTGCGAGTCCCTCTTCTGTATGTAGACAAACCAGCCCGTGGCCCATTCAAACGGTCTTGTCGCGTACCACTCAGGGCCCATATCCCTCAGCGCCTTTCTTGCAGCCCTCTCTGCGTCCTCTCTGGTGACAAAGGTCGGTGTGTAGACTCTTGTCGATCCCTTGCTGGTCCAATGACCTACAGGAATTCCCATGCCTTTCCTCCAACGGTCTACTCCGCTGTCAGCTTGCAGCGTATTCGTCCACTTCCCACTGGTTGGGAAGTGCAAGTGCCCTCCAGCTCGTCGCCAGTCCGTACATTGTGTCGCGGACTATGAGCCAATATAGGTACAGTCCGCAGTCCCCAAGTCACGGACTAGACAACGCTGGCAATTATAGAACGCGTTTTCCCGCGTTGTCAAGAGGGGCTGGCAGCCGCTTTTTGATCGTACGGCAGTCCGTGCGTGTCCGCGAGGCCGCGGTTCCATGGTGCCGCTGTCTCGCATTGCGACACGACACGATCAGATGCCCGCGCACGGCTGCTCAGGGTTGGGCCGGCTGGGGATACCACTTGAATGCGGACTGCCTCCATCGCTGTGGACGGGGCTCACCGGGCACCCCACAAGAGGGGTCAGCGGCACTCACAATGCGGCATCGAGGGGTGGCACGGGGTCGTGAGTCGGAAGACTAGGCAACGCCGAGAGCCGGCGTGGAGACCCGTGTCCTGGACGCCGACGCAGGTCCAGGCATTAGAGTAGAACGCGAACGCAGGGCCCTGTATGTACGGACAGCGATCCTGCGCTCTCTGGCGAGGAGCCCCTGGGTCGCGGCCTGATACTCCAGCTTCTGTATCAGGTTCTTGGTCACGTTCTCCCACAGGTAAAGCTGGGCAGTCTGCCTCGCCGCTTTGCGGATCTTCTCCCTTTCGGCGGGGTGCGCGTCCAGATAGCGCATGTACGCCTCGATCTCGGCGGCGTCAGACGTCTCCAGAACAATAGCGTTGTAGAAGGGAACGGCGTAGTCCTCTCCGGTGCCGCCGGTGATGGCGATGCCGCCCACCGCCATTGTCTCCAGCCCGACCAACCCAAACGGCTCGTGCCCGCTGTTGGCCAGCACGGCATTGGATGCCCGGTAGACCACTTTCAGGAACTCGTGCGAACAGTGGAACCGGAGGTTCATGATGTCCGCGTCATTGCGGTGCGTCGCGGCCTCCACGCACTGCTCCAGCCCGTCACCGGCGGTCTCCACGTCCCTGACGTTGAGCCCGAACCCCCGGGCATTCTGCAGCACCTCCAAGCCATGCGATTCCATTCCCCCTCGCGCGAGCAGGACGGCATCGTAGCCTCGCTCCTTGAGTCCGGCTATCGCTTCCACAGCCATGTTCCATCGCTTGTCCGGGTCCCAGCGAGCCACCTTGGACAGGACCAGATCGGCGTGCAGCCCGGCCCGCAGCTTCGCAACCAGATCCTCAGGGACAGGCTCAAGCAGCGACCTCGGGATTCCATTCGGGATTACGAGGGGGTTGAGCCCCATGCCCCACATGATCTGCTTCATGTACCTGCTTACCGTGGTCAGGGTCGCGCAGCGGGCGAGCCTCGGCCAGTCAATCCGGTCGAAGGAGAACGTGTTGTTGGCATTCCAGAACATCACGACTCTGTCCCTCAGACCGCTTGCCGCGAGGAGGTCGCTGATGATGCACATAGCCTCGGTGGTGTGCCACTCCTCACCCAGGACAACCACGATCCTGTCCTCGGCGACAGCCTTTCTCACGATGCGCTCTACGACAAACGGAGGCACCGACCCGTTGAAATCGTTGAGTTTCTCGTACTCGCCGTCGTACACACCGTTCGGATGGTACTCGCTGATCCACTGACACCAGCGGCGAAGCATGAGGTTCCCTCCGATCCTCGTCTCTTCGCCTGCTGCCCGTGGGTCTCCCACGAAGATGTGATGGACCTTGAAACCCTGTTCGGCCAGGGTCTGCGCAAGGTTGGAGACCCTGACTCCGAGACCTCCCGCCAGAGAGTACCGGTCGGGTCCCTCGAAGGAGAGTACTAGGAACTCGGCGCTGTCAGGGGTGATCGCTTCGATCTTCCTCATCATTTCCGCAGGCCACGTGTCGGTTCGTGCAGAATGGCGGTCGCGATCTGCTCTTATGCGAGCCGCGCTGGTGCTTCGCTACGACGATATCATACGAATCGGCTAGTACTCAATAGCTACTTCTGCCCCTCGCCGCTAGTACAATGGTACTGCCTGTCAGGCGGAATTCAATGAATTCGCCACTCTTCTTGCTCCCTCGTCATGACTTTGACATACGGAATCCGCATCATCGTCATGGGCGACATCGTCGTGAAGCATGGAGCGAGCCGACTCCGCCTCGGCGCCCCACGCATAGGAGCAAAGTACCTTGCCCCGGCGGTACATATGTGGGATTGTTGGGCCGGAAGTAGTAGGGCACAATACCCTAGAGTTCACCTTCGCGGAGCGACCAGGTATCCCCGGTCGTACCCGGCGGTCTGCACCAGCGAGGACTCACGGCGAATCCAGATACGACGACATTGTGGCCGGGCGAGGAGAGAGAATATGCTGACCCAGACTCAGGCATTGAAGCTTCCCGAACGTGTGGCCAGGCTGGATGAGATGGCCAACAACCTCTGGTGGAGCTGGCATCGACCGGCTCGTGACCTCTTTCGAGCGCTCGATTTTCAGCTATGGGCAACAAGCGGACAGAACCCGGTCAAACAGCTCCGCGACATCAATCCTGACAAGCTGCACGCCGCTGCCGCTGACCCTGCCTTTCTCGCCATATACGACTCCGTCACGTCGGCTTTCGACGAGTACATGTCAACTCGGGACACGTGGTTTGAACGCGCCCATTCCAATCTGCTGGCAGGCCCCATCGCCTATCTCTCGATGGAGTTCGCCCTCCATCACTCCCTGCCCATCTACGCGGGCGGCCTCGGAGTCCTGGCTGGCGACATATGCAAGGAGGCGAGCGACCTGGGGCTGCCTGTGGTCGGCGTTGGCTTCATGTACCCCCAGGGCTATTTCCATCAGCGCATCGGTGCCGATGGCTGGCAAGAGGAGGTCTACAGGCAGCTCGATTTCAGCGAGGCCCCCATCAATCCCGTGCTCTTGCCCGATGGCTCAAGGACGATCGCCGAGGTCAAGGTGGATGGCAGCACAGTCCTGATCGCGGCCTGGCAGATCCGGGTGGGTCGCACGACAATCTATCTGCTCGATACGAACGTCGAGGGCAATGCCCCAAGGCACAGGCACCTGTCCGACCGCCTCTACGTCGCCGACCACGAGGTGCGTCTGCAGCAGGAAATAGTGCTCGGCATCGGCGGCGTGCGCGTTCTGCGTGCGCTGGGCATCAAGCCGGCAATCTGGCACATGAACGAAGGCCATACGGCCTTCATGACGCTGGAACGAATCAGAGAGGAGGTCGAGAGGGGAGCGACCTTTGCCGAGGGCCTCAAAGTGATCCGCGCAACCAGCGTCTTCACCACTCACACGCCCGTTCCCGCAGGGCACGATGTCTTCCCGATTGATCTCATCGAGAAGTGCTTCCACTCCTACTGGGAGTCGCTGCAGTTGAACCGGGACA
>CAZNMB010000179.1:0-4833 GCA_964574095.1 uncultured Dehalococcoidia bacterium | reverse complement strand
CAGAACTTCCCGGGGATCGCGGTCGATCCGCGGAACGAGCGACTCTCCTTCAGCCTCTCCCGGTTTGAGGAGGAAGTCGCGGGCTACTCTCAAAGGATGGCGGACCCTGATACCTTCGCCCTGAGCGGAGAGTACTCGGTGGTCTACCATCGGTTCCTCAGCGAGAGCCTGGAGGGATACGCCGCCGTTCGCGGCCAGCTCACCGGCCCGGTGAGCTTCGGCTTCAAGGTGGTGGACGAGAACGCCCGGCCGATCATCTACGACGACGGGGTGAGAAACGTTCTCTTCGACTTCCTGCAGCGCAAAGCCAACGCGCAGTACCGGGAGCTGCGGCGGAAGAACGAGAACGCGTTCGTCTGGCTGGACGAGCCCGGGCTCGGCTGGGTGTTCACCAGCCTGTCGGGCTACAACGACGTCCAGGCACGGAGGGACTACCTCGATTTCGTCCAGGGGCTCGATGGTATCAAGGCGCTTCACCTGTGCGCCAACGTGAACCTGCCCTACCTGCTGGACCTGGGGATCGGACTCGTCTCCTTCGACGCCTATCAGATGGCGACTATGCCCGGAGAGTACGCCGGCGCGGCGGCCAGGTTCCTGGACGGCGGCGGCATCATATGCTGGGGGATAGTGCCGACGGACTCCACCGGCCTCGCCAACGAGACGCCCCGCTCGCTCGCCGGGCGACTCGAGAGCTACTGGGACACGATCTCGCGCAGCTCCGGCGTCCCGGCGAAGCGGGTTGCCGCGCAATCCCTGCTGGCCCCCGCCCGATGCTGCCTCAAGAACACGGGGCAGGTAGGCGCGGCGGGGGAAGAGGCCTGCAGCATAGCCGCTGGGCCCCGGGCCCGGACGGTAGAGGAGAGGCTCGTGGAACAGGCCTTCGCCTGCCTGCGGGAGCTTTCCCTGATGCTGCGAGAGAAGTACAGCCTGTGACCCCTCTCGGGCCCGCATGCGACAAAAGTCATATGCGCACGGGAATGCGCCGTCTAAGATGGCAGGCAAGCCCGGGAGCCGGCCCGAATCGGCGCCCGAGCCGGAGAGAATATGCCAAACCGGCTGATCAACGAGACAAGCCCCTACCTGCTGCAGCACGCGCGGAACCCCGTCGACTGGTATCCGTGGGGGGATGAGGCGTTCGACCGGGCCGCACGGGAGGACAGGCCCATCCTGCTCAGCATCGGGTACTCCGCCTGTCACTGGTGCCATGTCATGGAGCAGGAGTCCTTTGAGAACATGGACACCGCGCGGATCATGAACCAGTCTTTCGTCAACATCAAAGTGGACCGCGAAGAGCGGCCTGACATCGACGCGATCTACATGGAAGCCGTTCAGGCGATGACCGGCGGCGGCGGCTGGCCTCTCACCGTCTTCCTGACACCGGACCGGAGGCCGTTCTACGGCGGCACGTATTTCCCCCCGGAGGACCGGCAGGGTATGCCGGGGTTCCCGCGTGTGCTGGAGACGGTCCTGCAGGCCTACCGTACCCGCAAAGGCCAGGTGGAGTCCGCCGCAAATGACGTGGTCTCTCACCTCAGCCGCTCGCAGGAAGCGATTCGCTCTATCGAGCCGCTCACGAGCGACATCCTGCGTATCGCCTGCTCGCAGCTCGTATCTCAATTCGACAGGGAGAACGGCGGCCTCGGCGCGGCCCCCAAGTTCCCCCAGCCCATGATTCTCGAGTTCCTCCTGCGCTGCCACGAACGCACCGGGGACAGTGAAGTCCTCCGGCTGGTGGAACTGACTCTGGACAGGATGGCGAAGGGAGGCATATGCGACCAGCTCGGCGGGGGCTTCCACCGCTACAGTGTTGACGCCCGCTGGCTGGTCCCGCACTTCGAGAAGATGCTCTATGACAACGCGCTCCTGGCTCGCCTCTATCTGCACGCCTACCAGGTGACCGGGAAGGAGCTGTACCGACGCGTCGTCGAGGACACTCTGGACTACGTCCTGCGCGAGATGAGAAGCGAGGAAGGCGGCTTCTACTCCTCGCAGGACGCGGACAGCGAGGGGGTCGAGGGCAAGTACTACGTCTGGACAATCGACGAGATCAGAGAGGCCCTGACGGAAGAGGACGCCCGGCTCGCAATCAAGTACTTCGGGATATCGGAGGGCGGCAACTTCGAGGGAGCGAACATCCTGAGCCAGGCCGCCGAGACCGGGGAGCTCGCGTCGGAGCTGGGGCTGACCGTGTCCCAGGTCGACACCGCACTGGCCGGGGCAAAGGCGGGCCTGCTGGAAGCGCGCTCACGGAGAGCGGCGCCGGGCCGCGACACCAAGGTCCTCACCGACTGGAACGGCCTGATGCTCTCCGCCCTGGCCGAAGCAGCGGGGGCGCTGGAGCGGGATGACTATCTTCAGGCGGCCATAGCCAACGCCGCCTTCCTCACCGGCACGCTCGAGGACGGCGGCAGCCTGGCGCACTCCCGCAACAACGGTCGCGGCAAGATCGCGGGCTACCTTCTCGACCACGCCCTCCTGGCGGACGGGCTGCTGTCACTCTACGAGGCCACCTTTGACGAAAGATGGCTGAGGACGGCGAAGGAACTGGGGGCCGCCATGGTCGGCCAGTTCTGGGACGAGGCACGCGGCTCCTTCTACGACACTGGCCCCGGGCACGAGTCCCTTATCATCCGTCCCCGGAGCATCTTCGACAACGCGCTGCCTTCCGGTCCGTCAGCGGCGGCGGCTTCCCTTCTGCGGCTCGCCCGGTTGACCGACAACGGAGAGTACGAGAGAATAGCCGCAGCGGCTATCCGGTCGGCGAAGGACCTCATGGCGCGGTACCCGTCCGGCCTTGGGCACTGGCTCTGCGCCCTCGAGCTCTACCTGTCAAAACCGGAGCGCATAGCGGTGATCGGCGCTCCGCAGGACCCGGAGACGAGGGCTTTGCTGCGAGTCATCAACAGGCGCTACCTGCCCAACAGAGTCCTGGCGGGCCGCAGCCCCGACAGCACGGGGCAGGCCGCGGAACTCTCGCTGCTGGAGGGCCGGGACATGATCGACGGCAGGCCCGCAGCGTATGTGTGCGAAGGCCACGTCTGCCGGGCCCCGGCGACGGATCCGGCCGTACTGGACGACCTGCTCGCGCGCAAACATTCCTGAGTCGCGGCCCGAAGGAGCGAACATGAACAAAGACCCGGGAGCCGACATACGGAAGGTCCTGACCGAGTACCGCACGGTTGCGATCGTGGGCGCTTCGCCGAACCCCGAACGCCCCAGCCACGTAGTAGCCAGGTTCCTCAAGGACGAGGGGTTCCGGGTAGTCCCCGTGAACCCCAAGGGCGGCGAGATACTTGGGGAGACCGTCTACCCGGACCTGGCCTCGATCCCCGACCCGGTTGAGGTCGTTGACGTCTTCCGGCGCGCCGAAGAGGTCATGCCCATAGCCGATGGGGCCATAGCCATCGGAGCCAAGGCGCTGTGGCTGCAGGAGGGGATCGTCAACGAAGAGGCCGCGGCCCGGGCGCGGGAGGCGGGCCTTATCGTGGTGATGGACCGCTGCATGAAGAAGGAACTGCAGCGCCTTCAGGGCCGGGAGGACAAGCCGACATCACAGAAGCAAGACGGAGGTGAAGGAATGGCGAACACAGCGGACAACCTGAAACACGCATTCGCCGGTGAGAGCCAGGCGAGCACAACGTACCGGGCATTCGCCCGGAAGGCGGACCAGGAGGGGCACCCCCAGGTCGCCAGGCTGTTCCGTGCCGCATCGGCGGCGGAGGTCGTGCACGCCCGCAACCACCTGGAGGTCATGGCAGGCGTCAAGTCCACGGAGGAGAACCTGAAAGCGGCAATCGCCGGCGAGAACTCGGAACACGTCAGCATGTATCCCGATTTCATACAGCAGGCGAAGAAGGACGGTAATGCCAAGGCCGAGCGCACCTTCGATTGGGCCCGCAAGGTGGAGATCATCCACGAGGGGCTGTACAGCTCGGCGCTGAAGGCGCTCGGGGCGGGCAAGGCCAAGGCCGCGGACTACTACGTCTGCCAGGTCTGCGGCAACACCGTCGAGGGCCAGGCCCCGGAGAAATGCCCCGTCTGCGGGGCGCCGAAGGCCCAGTTCCTGAAGGTCGACTAGGCGCGCCGGTTCCAGTCTGCCGTTCACAATATCTCGATCAGCGGGCGGCTGGCCGATCGGGCTCGCGCCGGTCGTCCGCTGATCTCCCATCACCGGACCCCCTGCCGATGAACGGATTTCCTATTGACATGCGCGAACGGTCATGGTATAAATAGGATAAATGTGGTCTTATTAGTCCAGAAGGAGCGCGCCGATGGAGATGATGAGCAGAGCGGCGGACTACGCCGCCAGGGCCATGGTGTACGTGGCCAGCGCCGACAACGGCAACACCGCCACCACACAGGAGATCGCGGCGCGGCAGGGCGTTTCTCAGGCCTTCCTGCAAAAGATCGTCCAGCGGCTGGTGCAGGCCGGCCTGCTGCGCTCCCAGCGAGGGGCATCCGGAGGCGTGACCCTGTCACAGCCCCCTGCCGACATCAGCCTGCGCCAGATAGTCGAAGCGATTGAAGGGCCGATAACCCTGAACCGCTGCCTCAGGGGTCCCGGCGAGTGTTTCCGGGACGCTATCTGCCCCGTCCACGAGGTCTGCGTCAGGGTGCAGAAAGACATGCTGGCGACGCTCGAGAACTCGACACTCGACAAGCTGGCGATGCGCAGCAGAGAGCTCGCCAACTAGGCGGCATACGAGACATAAGTCACATACACGCGGGCCCAGGCCCCTACAATAGAGGACATCTTGCTCGAAGGCGATTTCGGCGACGGAAGGAGGCCAGCGATGGCGACAGTGAGAGAAGAGGCGAAAGAGAAGCGGTTGA
>CAZNMB010000178.1:0-4835 GCA_964574095.1 uncultured Dehalococcoidia bacterium | reverse complement strand
CTCCAGCACCACGTCGAGGCGTGAGGTCGCGGGGGCGTGCCGGGGCGTCACATGCCGGCGTCGCGTGACCGCGCCCTGTCCGCCCGCTTCCTGATGACCATGATCTCCCTGATGTCGGTGCAGACCTCATTGTCGGGACAGGCCTCGCACGAGACCTCATTCTCGCACTCGTAGGCACCGTCGCTCGCCTGCCTCAGCCGTTCGCGGCGCAGGTCGTGGGCGAGCTTTCTCACCTGCGCCCCGATTCTGTCCAGCGCCAGGACATCGTCGGCCGAGGAGGTGACGAACATGACCTCGGCGGCGGCGATCGGGACGGCATCCATGAGCCCCCCGACTATGCTCGAGCCGAGCAGCTCCAGGGAGAAACCGGCGCCCAGAGCTCCGCGGCTGACGCGGGACCAGATCCGCCCGCCGGTGCGGCGCACCATGTACCCGGGCACTCTCTCCGCGGCCTGAAGCGCTCGCTCCAGCTCCGGCTGAGAGCTCATGCTGAGGGACGCCCCCCCGATCAGCGTGACCTGGCCGAAGGGAAGCTGCTGCTGCTGGGCCCCGCCGACGTCCTGCCCGATGATGGCGATCCGGCGGCTCGAGATGAGGTCCGGATTGTCGGTCCAGAGCAGAAAGGCGGAGCTCGCCGTGCGGGGACCGCCGAGCTCGACCGCGGTGTCCTCCTTCAGGACGATTCCGCTGCGGGGGCGCGGAGCCGCTTCCCCGCTCTGGTGCCGCGCACCGGAGGAGCCGACTCGCGCGTCTCTCCCCCTGCGCGTCAGGTCTCTCTCGAAGTCCCGAAGGAGCGCGATGTACGGATCGAAGGGGCTCATCAGGCTCTAGGTCAAGACCAGGTCGGCCCGGCCCACCTCCTTCAGATGCTGGGGGTACCGGGTGTAGAGGGGCTTGATCACGGGCAGGAGCTTCAGGATCTTGGGGATGGGACCGCGGGCCACGATGGCCTTCGTCGTCAGGGCCTTGGCGAGATTGACCTGACCGTGCCAGAACTTGTGCGCGACATCCGAGGTCAAGGTGAAGGTGGCCGTGGGCGCGACCGTCTCGTCGTTGATATGCACCGCGAACGGGTCCGTGGTGAAGTCGAGCGTCACCGTCAGCACCGGGTCGCGCCAGACGAACTTGACGATGAGGCTGATCTGCGCGAGCTTCCGCTGTATCTCGACGAGCACAGGGTCGCCCGCCACCACCCCCTCCGAGCACTTGCGGAAGAACCCGCCCAGCAGCTCGTCACATTCCCTGGAGTCCTTGAAGTAGGGCATGCTGCCTCCTTTCGTCCGCGGGGCGCTCTAGCGGCCGCGCCGGGAGAATACCTCCCCGGCGATGACAGCGGCGCCCACCGCGCCCATGATCTGAGGATCGACACTATCGGGGAACTGCGCGAGCTTCTTCCCCAGAATGCGCTCCAGCGCGTCCACGACGCCCCCGTTCTTGGCGACCCCGCCGGTGATGACCACGTCCTCCACGATACCCACCCGCTTCACGAGAGCGGCGACGCGGCTCGCGACCGCGTGGTGCAGGCCCTGGACTATGGACGTGGTGGGCACCTCGTCGTTGACCAGGTTGATGACCTCCGACTCGATGAAGACGCTGCACATGCTGCTCAGCCTCACCGGCTGGAACTCGGCCTCGAAGTGCAGTCTGGCGAGATTCCCGACGTCCACTCCCAGCGTGCGGGAGATGAAATCCAGGAAGCGGCCTGTCCCGGCGGCGCACTTGTCGTTCATGACGTACTCCAGCATCCGCCCGCGCTCATCCAGCAGCACGACCTTGGAGTCCTGGCCGCCGATATCGATCACCGTACGAGCCGAGGGCAGGATGGTCCGGGCACCTCTGCCGTGAGCGGAAAGCTCGGATACGTTCTCCTCGGCGAAGGACACCTTCGCCCGGCCGTACCCCGTGCCGACGATGTAGGCGACCTCGCCGGCGGCTACACCGGCGTCTGCGAGCACCCGTTCGTAGCACTCCCTGGCGGTCTCGCGGGGATTGGTGGTGCTCGGACCGATGACCCACGGGCCCGGCCGGCCGTCGATCCAGAGCGCCGCTTTACTGGTGGTTGAGCCGATGTCGATTCCGGCCGTGACCAGACGGCTCACCACGCCGCCTCCTTCCTCGGCCTGACCACGTCCTCTATGAAGTTCGACAGCTCCTCCTGTATCGTCTCCACCGGAGTGACCCGTGGATCGAACATGTCGAACTCGAAGTAGTGCAGGGGAATCCCCGCCTCCCGCGATGCCTCCCGGAACAGGCCGATACCCCCGAGGCCGTGCTTGCAGGCCACGTGCCCCGCGAAGATGCCGAAGTCGGCTTCGTACTCCTCACACATGCGCAGGTAGTCGTCGATGAAGTAGTCGATGGGCCCTTTGAACTGCCGTGACATCGGCATGACTCGCAGGTTCTTGCGCGCGAGCCCCTCCAGCATAGTCTGCGGGCTCGAGGTGTCTATCAGCGCCTCCGGCGCGTAGTAGCCGAAGAGGTCCATCGGGATCACCAGCTTCAGCTCGCTCTCCATCCAGTCGTAGAACTGGAGGTCCCACCACACCGGGTCCTGGTACCAGATGGCGCGGTAGGACTCTCCGCCCTCCACCGCGCTCTCGCCGCGCTCGATGCGTTCTTTCGCCTCGTCCCGGAAGGCCCGGGCGATGTCGGCGCCTATGGGGTCGCCGGAGAAGGCGACGAGCAGGGCGGTGTTGAGCGCCACGATCTTGCTCACCTGGGGGCAGGGGTTGTGGCGCCGCAGCTCATTCCAGTCGCGCAGGTACTCGGCGGCGCGGTTCGACTGCTCGCAGACCTCGCGGAACCTGTCCCAGTCGAACTTCCTCCCCGTGTGCTCTTCGAGGAACGGGACCGCGTCGCGGTACTGGGCCGCGAGGTACGTGACCTCCCGGTCGCCGGAGAGGTACGGGACGTCCATGAGCCTCATGGGCTTCCCCGTGAGCACGGTGAGCGACTTGATGGCCGCTATCTGGGAATCGCACGGCGTGTTGTGATATAGCCCGCAGCGCGCTTCGGGATAGAGGTCCTTGAGGACGGCGCCGACCGCGGCCTTGTCGATGGAGCAGACCTCGGGAGCCACGCCGTGCGCCTCGGCCTCATCGATGAGCGCGAGGGTGTAGTCCACCTCCCCCACGAGGTCCTGGAGCACCGTCAGCACCTCGATAGGCATCGTCTGCACGCCGTCGAGGCCATTGATCAGCTCGGGAGAGCAGCCGCAGTTGTGCCACACGAACGGTCTGCCTTCGTCGGCGGCCTCGAAGAGGTCCTCCATGAATCTGCGGAACCCGTTGAGTATCCCGTTCATCCCCTTCGATTCGGGGTCTTCAGCGTACAGGTCGATGAGACCGGTGGCCCCTTCGTAGACGACCTCCCAGTCTTCTCTTCGCTCTCTCCCTAGAATGGACATCGGATTCTCCTCTCGGCCTCTGTCCGCGGTCCTACTTGCCCATCTGCTCCAGGAACGCCTGGACGCGGGTCTTCACCTGGCCCGCCGCGGTAACCCGGTATTCCCTTTCCAGGGCGAGGAGGGGGATGCCCTCTCTCTTCATCGTCCAGTAGAGGCTGTGCGCGTCCCCCGCCCAGGGGTCGCAGAACTTCATGCGCTGGAACACGATCCCGTCCGCGTTGTACTCCCGCACCGCGTCCTTGAGCGCGGCCACCTGCTCGTCGAAGCACTCCACCATGCGGGCGCAGGGCGTCTGGAAGAACTTGTGCCGGGCGATGCGCTCGAGCGGGGGCCCCTCGCCCTCCGGGATCGGATCTCCAAAAGAACGCTGGCCGAAGCAGACCAGCTCCGCGACCGAGAGCGCCCCCTGTCCCTCAATGTTCGCCAGGTAGTCGGGGCTGTCCATCTCGCTGCCCGTGATGATCACCCGCGCCCTGTGGGAGTTGTTGCCGGGGCTGCTCTCCAGGTGGTCGAGCAGGTCGTCCATGAGACTGTTGAACCGGTCCCGCGGCATCAGGTGCGCCGCGGTCGTGACGGTCAGCGCCTCCTCGCCCGTGATCGGCGGGGCCTCCCTCTTTCTCAAATCATAGAGCCGGCGGACGCGCTCCCTGCCATCGTTGTGCAGGGCGATGGCCTCCTCGAGCTTGCTGTCCGTGATCTCGATCCCGAAGTGGGCCTCGATCTCCGCCCTGAGGCGGCCCAGCTCCTCAAGGTACCAGCTGAAGAGCCGCTCCCTGGGGGCCCGAGGGACCGAGAGGAAGCAGTAGAAGGGTGGCCTGACCTTCTTGACGAAGAGGTCCGCGGCCCGCCGGATATGGTCGCAGTTCTGCAGCAGGACCGCGCCGCTCAGGAAATCCAGCTCTCCCCTGAGGGCGAGGGTCATGGTGTGGCGGACGAAAGTGCATATGCGGGCGCTCATGTAGGCGTCCCCGTCGGAGCTGTCCTCAGTGCCGGCTCCCCGAATCCGGTAGGGGAGGAAGCCCGCGGCGGAGAAGATCTCCTCGGGTATGTACGAGCAGTAGTAGCCCATGACCCTCCCGTCGTCCGCAAGCCATTCGTCCAGATACGCGTTCCTCGGGCCTTCGATCACCTCGCGGAAGGTTTCCAGGATCGAGTCTTTGTCCATCTGTCTACTCCTGTGGCCGGGCCTCGCTCGTTGGTGCCTTTGTCTTCGGTCCACCCGGTTCAGAGCGGCAGGTCGTAGTACGCGCGACAGACGTCGAACCGCCCGAGCTGCGCGCCGCCCTACCAGAGCTGGATGATCTTGCAGTCCCGCCAGTACTTCTCGATGTCGCACTCCCGGACATACCCGTAGCTGCCCATCAGCTCCATCGCCCGGTTGGTGACCATCACCGCCATGTCCGCGGCGTAGACCTTGGCGATGCTGGCG
>CAZNMB010000177.1:0-4861 GCA_964574095.1 uncultured Dehalococcoidia bacterium | reverse complement strand
CCAACCGGGGCGGGCAAGTCCACGACGCTTGCGGCCATGATCGATCACCTCAACAGGAACGAGAGGCGCAATGTAATCACGATCGAGGACCCGATCGAATACATCTACCAGAATGACAAGTGCATAATCGCCCAGCGCGATCTTGGCGATGACTTCAAGTCGTTTGCCGTGGCGCTGCGACATACGCTGCGTCAGGACCCCGATGTGATACTGGTTGGCGAGATGCGCGACCTGGACACCATAGCGACTGCGATCACGGCAGCGGAAACAGGCCACCTCGTCCTCAGCACAGTGCACACCGTGAGCGCCCCGCAGACCGTGGAGCGCATCATCGACGTATTCCCCGCTCATCAGCAGGAACAGATACGTTTCCAGGTGTCAATGGTGCTGGAGGGCGTTCTATCGCAGATTCTGCTGCCGCAGGCCAGCGGCAAGGGCAGGGTCGGCGTTTTCGAGGTAATGGTGGCCAGCGACGCCATACGCAATCTCGTCCGTGACGGCAGGACCGATCAGATCCCGACCTACTTGCAGACCGGGAGACAGTCCGGCATGCAGACGATGGACCAGGCTCTGGAGGAGTTGGTCAGGGCAGGCAGCGTCACGCTCAAGGAAGCGATTACGCACGCCACGAAGCCGGAGGAGTTCCGCAAGCGGTTCTGACCTGGATCGCTGAGCAACAAGGAACGCCGCCGCGGCCCCGGCTGGCCGCGGCGGCGTTTGATGATTCGAGGCTGTCCCGGCTAGGCGGGTTTCTCCATGCAGTAGCCGATGCCGGACTTGGTCAAGATGATCGCCGGGCGTCCCGGGTCATCCTCGATCTTCTCGCGCAGCCGCCTGATGTGCACCCTCAGACTATCGACCGATCCCGGGTAGTCGTCGCCCCACACATTCTCAGCGAGCCTGACGTAGGTCGTGACGCGTCCGGCGTTCCTGAGGAGGCAGTGTACGATGTGGGCCTCGATGGCGGTCAGCCTTATCTCACGGACTCCATTCATGAGCTGTCGGGAAAGCGGGTTGAAGTGCAGCGCGCCGAATGATATCGGGGATTCGTCGTGGTGGTTGTTTCTATCGCGGCTTCTGGCCTTGATTCTCGCCAGCAGCTCCAACTGGCCGCAGGGCTTGACTATGAAATCATCGGCGCCCCATTCGAGCCCTTTCACTATGTTGGATTCATCGGTCTTGGCTGTCAGAATAATGATGGGGACCGACGAGAAGAGTCGGATCTGCTTGAGCACTTCGAAGCCGCCCACGTCAGGAAGCCCAAGGTCCAGGATGACGATCGTGGGGCTTTCGGTCTCGGCCATCTCCAGTCCCTTCTTGCCGAGGTGGGTGGACACGAGTTGAGCCTCGGGCCAGCCCATCTGGAAGGCGAGAGAGACAGACTCAACGATTTCGGGATCGTCTTCAACGATGAGTGCTTTCACGTTTGTCCTCCCATGTCAAAGTCCTCCGGTGCAGACGCCGGCGGTTGGTGTTCCCGTACAACGGACGGGCACGTGCCCTCGTTTCCATCGAGTTCCCTGCCGTGCCGGCCGCCAGGTGCGGTTGGGTTCGGCGTGCCGTCTGAGTGGGCGACCGGCAGCGGCAGCGAGAAGCTGAAGGTGGAGCCTTTGCCGGGAGCGCTCTGCACCCAGATCCGCCCCCCGTGCAGTTCGACCAGCGTTCGGCACAGAGCAAGTCCCAGGCCCAGCCCGCTCAGCCTCTCTTTGCCACTGCCTACACGATGATAGGGGTCGAATACGCTGTCCTGCTCCTCGTTTCCCATCCCGGGTCCGGTGTCGCTCACCTGGATCACTACATTGGCCCCGTCGGAGTGCGCACCAAGAGCTATCCTACCCCCCTCTGGAGTGAACTTGAAAGCATTGTTGAGCAGGTTCAGGATGATCTGCTTCACCCTGGCTCCGTCGGCGAAGACCGGCGGCAAATCGGCCAGGTCATGCTCAGGCAAGGCCGTGGTGAAATACTGGCCGCGGCTGGCGGGAATCGGGGCTGCCTCTTCGGCGGCATCGCGGAGCAGGTCCGGCAAGCAGAGTCGCTCCGGACTTATCTGAAGGATGCCGATCTCGCCTTTCGCGAGATCGAGCAGTTCGTCGATCCTGCTGTTGAGGTTGGCCGCGCCACGGCAGATGTTTCTCGCCACCCTGAGGTGTGTCTGGTCCGTGAGTTGGCTGGCCAGGATCTGGCCGGACATCACGACCGGGGTGAGCGGAGTCTTGAGTTCGTGAGCGAGCGCTCTGGTGAACTCCATTCTCTTCCTCATCTCATCTTCGAGCTGCTGGCGCAGCTCTCTTTCCCGTTCGTAGAGTCCCTGCAGCTTCGCCTGTGCCTGCTTGCTCTCAGTGATATCGAGCAGCGAAGCCATGAAGCATATGGGTTCGTCGAAGGCGTCTCTCACAATGCTGGCTGAAATATGGACATCGAAGACTGCGCCGTCGCTGCGCCTGGCGATGAGTTCTCCGATCCAACTCTGCTTCTCCGCAAGTGCGGACAGCAACAGCAGTGCCTTTCTCTCCAGCTTGAGGAACTGCGTCGCAGGCCTGCCGACGATATCACTCTGGTCCTCGTATCCCCAAAGACTGAGGAATGCGTTGTTGACGTAGGTCAAGTTGCCCTGCAGATCGCCAATGGCAATCGCGTTGATGGATGATGTGATGGCCGAGTCCTTGATCTTCAACTCTTTCTCGGCCTGCTGACGGTCGATAGCCTCCTTCTGCAGTTGTCCGTCGAGGTCCTTGAGCCTGATGGTGCGCTCTTCGACAGCCTTCTCCAGGTGGCGGCGGTACTTGGCCAGTGCTTCCTCTGCCGCCTTGTGCTCGGTGACGTCGCGGAAATTCACGACGATACCGGCGACCGCCGGGTCATGGATGAGGCTGTGGGCCATGGCCTGAACGGTATGCCAGGAGCCATCGACGTGACGTACTCTCAGCTCGACGGAGTATGTGCTTCCCGGATTCTGCAACAGGTGCCCGAAGGCGCCGCTGGCGGCGGCGAAATCGTCGGGATGAACGAATTGGAGGCCATTCTGCCCGAGGAGGTCCTCGACCCGGTAGCCAAGCATGCGTTGTACCGATGGGCTTTCGTAGCCTATGCTGCCGTCGTTCCTGATGACCACGATGACGTCAAGAGCGTTCTCGATCAGCGACCGGAAACGGCCTTCGGACTGTTCAAGAGCCCGCACGGCTTCTTTGTGCTCCGTGATGTCCTCCACCATCGCGACAGCGAACTCCATTTCCCCGGAGGGTCGCGGAACAGCAGATAGAGTCAGGCGACCCCAGACCATTCGTCGATCCTTTCTGATGTATCGTTTCTCAACCTGGTAATGGCTGCGTCTGCCCGCGGCCATCTCAAGAAAGAGGGGCATGTCCTTCGTGGCATCGTCGTGGTGCATGTAGTCGGTGAAGGCCATGCCGCGCAGCTCGTCAAGAGAATAGCCCAGCATTCGTTGCAGGGCCGGGTTGATCCGGATCGGTACGCCTGCGCTGTTCAGCAGTGCGATGCCTGTCGCGGTGCACTCGAAGATTGTCCGGAATAGCGCCTCATTCTGCGGCAGTGGAGCGCCGGCCGGGTCGCGTTCAGCAGCGTCGCTCACTATCATCCCGAGGCCCTGGTCCACTCTGAACGCTCTGATGCTGAGGAGCCTCTTCCCGGCGGCTGTGATGGTCTCGCCGGCGGTGAGCGTCTGTCCGGTCGTGAGGACATCGAGACAGGCGGCATATCGGCCCGTCTCCGCGATCCCGGGTATCAGTTCCATCAGGCTCTTGCGGGCGTTGCCATTGGCGGAATCGCGTGATACGCCCAGCAGCGCTTCACCTGCCCGGTTGGAGGCAACCAGATTGAGTTGATGGTCAAACATGATCAAGCCCTCCGGCGAGGCCTCCGCGAGGGCCATCATGGCTGCCTGATGCCCGTTCGTTGAGGGGTTGATCGGCGGGGCGCTCTTCTGCCGTGCTGGGTTCATGTCCATCGGATCGATCACTCCGGTGACTGTGTGGATGCCTGACCATTGCCGTAGCGGCCGACTGCAGGTTCGGCGACGAACCTCGTCCCGTGTTGCCGCATGCTGAAGCAATGCCCTTGCCCGCCGCAGGGACCTGCTCCGGGGACAGGCCGGCGTATTGAGAACGCTCTTGATGGGTCGGCTGGAAGGACTACCGGCCCATCGCCGGTGCGATTCCGCCGGCTGCCATGGGACGATGGTCGCGGACTGATGGTCCTCCTGGGCGGGTGTCTTGGTGAGATTGTGAGCAAGGTAGTCTCCTCATGTGTCGGCGGACTCCCGGGAGAACCGCTGCGGGGGCGGATGGGCTGGAGACTGAGGAAGATGATCGGTATCTGCTTCTTGTGGGGCTCTGCGGGGGCCGTGGGAACATAGTAGCAGGAAAACCTAACAAGACATAAAGAAAGGATTACAAAGGACTTACGAAAGGATTACAAGTCGGGGCATTCGCCCGCCAGCTTCAGGGGGGAAGCAGGCCGTGGTGGTCTCGGCGAAAGAGTCACGGGCGCGACGCGGAGTCAGGTGTTCGGGCCTCCCGCCGCGAGTGCGAGTCCCCGTTGAAGCAGGTCCACGGCGACTTCCTGGAGGCCCAGACCCGACAGCAGAGGCACGGTCTGAAGCCCCGTTGGAACATCCCAGCCTCTCAACTCGTAATACTCATCCTTCATCTTCTCGAACTGCGCTCTGTCTACCACGGCGCCCTTCCGCGAGATCACAGCACCATCTTTGCCCGGAGCGAGACACTCAGGGTCCTGGACGGCCCAGCGGAGCGGCCTGCTGTAGTATGCCTCTGGAAGGAGGTCGTGCTGTCTGCCCGCATGGCCTTCCCGGACAAGGACGGCGCGCTGCAGGTTGAATACCCGT
>CAZNMB010000176.1:609-4861 GCA_964574095.1 uncultured Dehalococcoidia bacterium | reverse complement strand
TTCATCTCGGCCTGGAGCACCCAGCAGTGAACGGCAGGAGGGTCTTCGCCTGATGCAATCCGCGCAGCGACGCAGAAACTACATCAAGTGCCTAGTCGAGGAGATCATGCACGTCACCGAAGAGACACTCCGGGCAGCGGCATCATCGGTGCTCCTGCTTGACAACCAGGAGCAGGAGATGTGCTTCCGGTTCGTGCATGGGCCGGCGGAGGGCATACTCTCGGAAGCCACGCTGGGGATCGATACCGGCATCGCGGGCTGGGTTGCCCGAAACCGCGAGCCGGTGCTTGTGAACGACCCCAACAGCGATCCACGTTTCTGCGGCGACATAGACGACGTCACCGGATTCAGGACCAGGGCCATAATATGTGCTCCCCTCCTGGCGCGGGGGAAGCTCCTCGGCGTCATCGAAGTCCTCAACAAGACCGACGGCACCGACTTCGACGAACGGGACCTTCATACCCTCGTGGCGGTAGCCCGAACCGCCGCCATCGCGATTGAACTGAAGCTGGCCGAAGAAGCCGTCCAGGAGTCCGCGGAACGCCATCGCGCACTGGTTGACAGCCTCAGTGATAGGGAGATGAAGCTGTTCGGGCGGCATCCTTCCAGTCGCTGATACCGGTCCTCTCCAGGGATCCCTCCTCTCCCTGATCGTCCACCTATGCCATGACCATCGGCATCACCTCACGATCCCCGGCGCTTCCAGGCCCGCATGGACCTCGAGAACGATATTACCTTCAGCATCGGTACCAATAGCCTATTGTCGCGCACTGCGGTTATGGTCACAATCAAAGTGTCGGAGTACTGCTATCGGACGCTGACGTATCATCGTATGCTACGGGGAGAGATGCAGAAAGAAGACGGCCAACCGGCAGACACGGTGGTCCCCGGCTGGAGTGGCCCCTGCTTCGTCGCACCCGGCGAGGGGGCGACTGCGGGACCGGGACGCCGCCGGCCCGGAGATGATGAGCACATGAACTCACGCAGAGATCCTGCGGAGGTTGCCGCGAGATGATTGACTCGCCCAGCGCGCAGCGCGAGCGGATGGCCGCCAAGACCGGCGACGCGGCTATAGTTGAGGCCGAGAAGCGGGCTGCCAACATAATAGCCGAGGCCGAGGCGCGCGCCCGGAGGAGAGCCCAGGAACTGCTCGCGGAAACCATGGAGCAGACCCGCGCCCAGATACTGGAGGAGACGCGGGGACAGGGCGAGCAGGAAGCGAGAAGGCTCGTCTGGGACGCCCAGCAGAAGGCGCGCCAGATCATCGAGACGGGGACTCAGAAAGCCGAGGCTCAAGCCAACGAGACAATCACCCGAGCCGAAGAGCAGGCCCGGCTGGTACTTGAAGAGGCCGCATCGCGAGCGGAGGCCGAATCGCAGGTCAAGATAGCGGATTCTGAACGAACAGCGGCAAGGATTATCGAAGAGGCCAGAAGCAGGGTCAAGCCCGAGGCCTCCCGGATCGTCTCCGAAGCGGAGCACACGGCCCGCAGAATCGTAGACGAGGCGAAGGACAAGCGCAAACCCGAAGCGGCGAAGGTCGTGGCCGAGGCGGAACGAAAGGCCGCCAAGATTCTGAGTCAGGCCAGCGCCAAGGCTGCCGACGACGCACACGCCGCTGTAGCGCATGCCGAACAGGAAGCCAGGCGGCTGACTGAGGACGCCCGGATTGAAGCCGAGAGATCGGCGACGGCGGTCCTGTCACAAGCCCAGGAAACCGCCCGCGATGAGCTGGCGGAAGCGGCCGCAAGGGCCGAGAGCGATGCCGCCGAGACCATGGCGCAGGCCCGCAAAGCCGCCGCGCAGGTGCTGGACGAAGCCAGAACGCAGGCCGAGAGCGACGCCCGGAGCCTGCTCCCTCAGGCCGAGAAGACAAGCGAGCGGATCATCGAAGAAGCCCGAACCAGGGCCGAGAGCGACGCCAACAACACGATCGCCGAGGCCCAACAGACCGCCTCCCGAATGATCGACGAGGGCAGAAGCCGGGGGGACAGCGAGGCCACCGACATCGTTTCCGCAGCCCGGCAGAGGGCTGCCGGAATCGCCCTTGATGCCGAGAAACGGGCCGCCGACGCCAACGCCCTCATGGCCGAGGTTGAGCAGACCGCAGCCGGCATGCTGGAGGACGCCACCAGGCAGGCCGAAGAGACGAAACAGCACGCCGTCACCGAGGCTCGCCGGGAGGCCGCGACGATCGTCGCCGAGGCCAGGAACCGGGCAGAGAGCGAAGCAGCCGGCATTGCGACGCAAGCCGAGACGAGGGCCCAACTGACAATCGACGAGGCCCGGCAGAGAGCCGCCCAGGATGCAGACGCTGTCGTCTCACAGGCTCGAATCTCCGCGGCCCAGATCGTTGAAGACGCGAGAAAGCAGGTCGAGCTCGACAATCAGGAGGCCCTGGGCCAGGCCCGCCAAGAGGCCGCCAAGATCGCCGCAGAGGCGGAACAGCATGCCGACAGCGCCCGACGGACGCTGTCCGAAGCCGAGCAGACCGCTGGCGTCATTGTCGAGGAGGCGAAGAAGCAGGCCGAGCAAGACGCAGCCGCGGTCATCGCTGAGGCCAAGCAGACAGCCTCCGATGCCATCGAAGAGGCCAAGCGGCGTATCGAGGGCGACGCGAAGGATGTGGTAGCGCGCGCCGAAACGGAAGCTGCCCGCATCCTCGCCGAAGCGAAGAATGACGCCGACCAGCGTGCAAGCGCCGCCGTCTCAGAGGCCAAAGAGGCGGCCACACAGATACTCGAGGATGCCCGGACCCGGGCCGAGACGGATGCCGCCGATATCGTCTCCGAGTCCCGGGGGCAGGCCGGTCAGCTGCTCAAGGATGCTGAGCAACGGGTCGCTGAGGCCGACGCCAGACTATCAGATGCGGGGCGCGCCGCAGCGAAGACGATCGAAGACGCCAAGACGAAGGCCGAGGAAGACGCCTGCTCCATTCTGAAACAAGCCGAGGAGGCCGCCGGCCGGATTATCGAAGAGGCCAGGGCAAAGGCCGAAGAGCACTCCCGGAAGCTGTCTCGCGACGAGGAGAAGGCCAGGCGCATGGCAGATGAGGCCAGGGTCGGAGCCGAGCGCGAAGCGAAGAACATGGTCGAGGAGGCCCGGCAGAGGGCCGATCAGGTCACGGCGGAGGCGGAAGCCAGGGCTGCGGCGGCCGGGTCCACGGTATCGGAGGCGGAGCAGGCCGCTGCCCGGATCATCGAGGACGCCAGGAAGACCGCCGACAAGGATGCTCGCTCGCTCTCCGATACCGAAAAGGAATGCAGCCGTATCATCGACGAGGCCAGAGGCGCAGCCCAGCGAGAATCGGAGAGCATCCTGGCTGAGGCCCGGCAGAGGGCCGACCAGGTCATGGCGGAGGCTGAAGCCAGGGCTGCGGAGGCCGAGCAGACAGCGACCCGTATCACCGCAGACGCCGCTAGCGGCACCGGCGACGACGCGGCGAGCGCCGCCGACTCTCAACTCAAGGCCGACCGCATTCTACTGGAGGCGAAAGCCGCTGCCGAGCGCCAGGCGCAGAACATAATCACTCAGGCGCAGCAGAACGCCGATCAGATCATCGAAGAGGCCAGGAAGAAAGCCGACCAGCACGGCGGCAAAACCCACGGACCCGACCTCTCGGCCAGCAGGCTGCTGGCCGAGGCGAGGAAGAAGGCCGAGCAAGACGCCCGGACAGTGAGGCAGGACATCTACCAGCTTCTGGCGACAGCGAAGAAGAACAAGGTTCCGGAAGACAACGTGCGGGCCGTGCTCGACAAGGTCCATCAGAACCTGGTTTCGCTGGCAGACGGTCTCGCGCAGCCTCAAGCGGAACCATGCCCGGCTCCTCAGACGCCGCCGGCCGGCACGGTCGGGCGCGGTCAAGCCAGCGCAGGTCCGCCGAGGCCGATCCCCGAGCAGGTGTCAGGCGCCGGAGAGGGGGCCTCCCTCCTTTTCCAGGGCACGATCGAGATCGCGCTGCCCCCGCCGATCGGTTTCGAGCAGATGATCGACTTCCACAGGCAACTGAAGGGAACCCCGGGACTCGACGTTCTGAACCTTGGCGGCTCGGTGGACAAGGGTATCACGATAAGAGCCTATCTTGCATCTCCAACCCCGCTGTTCCAGGTCTTGCGGGAGATCCCGGTCGTCGGCGAGGTCTCGGAGGAACCACCCGGGGCCGCGAGTCGAGTTCCGGGTCGCCGCGAAGGCGAACACCCCCTGATCCGGCGGATCATAGTCACCACCAAGCGATAGGGCCGGCGCCGCGCCT
>CAZNMB010000176.1:0-599 GCA_964574095.1 uncultured Dehalococcoidia bacterium | reverse complement strand
GATGCCGGGTGACCCTCCGCAGGGAGATGCCCCGCGCTTCCGTAATCTCGCCTAGCCCGCAAGACAGAATTGTAGTGACTTCTTAAGGATTTCCCCCGTCAGTGTTACAATATCTCAACAGTCAGCCTGCTAGCATCTGCCTGGCAAGTCGGGACAACTCCCTGCGGTCGGGCACCGCCTGTTCGCGCTGTGAGGCGACACGTCCGCGCCTCCGTGCTGTCGCGGCCGCGCTGGCACGCCAGGGGACCGGCCGGCGTTCGCTCGGAAGGCGGGCGGGTGGCCGGCAGCATAGGAGTGAGAATGGCCAACAAGACGATCGACGACCTGTGCATCAACACCATGCGCTTCCTCGCGGTGGACGCGGTGCAGAAGGCCAACTCCGGCCACCCCGGAGCGCCTATGGGAGCCGCGCCGATGGCGTACGTGCTGTGGGACCGCTTCCTCAAGCACAACCCCGCCGACCCCAGGTGGCCGGACCGCGACAGGTTCGTGCTGTCGCCGGGACATGCCTCGGCCATGCTCTACGCTCTGCTCCACCTGACCGGCTACGACCTGTCGCTGGAAGACATCAAGCAGTTCCGCCAGTGGGGCAGCCGCAC
>CAZNMB010000175.1:0-4863 GCA_964574095.1 uncultured Dehalococcoidia bacterium | reverse complement strand
CTCAGGGCAATCATCCCGCCAGTCACCCCCCGGCCGCCGGTCTGCGCCGGTTTCGCGCATGCCCCCCAGATGTCACAACTTTTCAACCTTTTCGCCCCTCGTTTTATGATTTTTCCATCCCTCGCCGCGTATCATGATGGTAGCGAGCCGTCAGGTACCGGGAAGGAGGCCACGCCATGCATCCGATGACAGCCGCCAATCTGCGCAACGCCCACGGGGGCGAATCGATGGCGCACATGCGCTACGGGATCTGGGGCGACAAGGCCGAGAAGGACGGTTTCCCCAGGGTCGCACGCCTGTTCAGGGCGATCTCTTCAGCCGAGACCGTCCACGCCACGAGTCACTTTCGGGAGCTGGGAAACGAGGCGGGCGAGTTCCTCTGCGCCTCCGGGGCGGTGTTCGGCCTGGGGACCACATCCCAGAACCTTCAGGGCGGCATCAACGGCGAGACCTTCGAGATAAACGAGATGTACCCCGTGTACCTCGAAGGCGCCAGGCTCCAGAAGGAGAAGGGCGCCGTCAGGAGCTTCACCTGGGCTCTCGAGGGGGAGAAGACTCACGCCGCCCTGTTCCAAAAGGCCAAGGCGGCCGTGGATGCCGGCAAGGACGTGGCCCTGGGGCCGGTGCAGGTGTGCACCGTCTGCGGCTGGACCCACGAGGGAGAGGCCCCGGAAACCTGTCCCGTGTGTGGAGCCAAGAAAGACAAGTTCCGCACCTTCGCCTGAGCGTGCCGCCTTCATTGCGTGCGGGCTTCGCCGGGCGACAGGCCGGAGGCAATCCGGGAACGAGCGGCGCGGACAGCGTGTCCCGCTGCCAGAAGGGAGGTCCGGCGGATGGCGCTTGAGCAACATATCGTCCACGTGCCGGGCAGCAACCGGGGAGGCGTGATGCTCTACGCCCTGAGCACCTGCGGGTGGTGCCGCAAGACCAAGAACCTGCTTGACGAGCTCGGGGTCTCGTATGACTACGTCTATGTTGACCAGCTCGACGGTGAGAGCAAGAGGGAAGCGCTCGACACGATCCGGCAATGGAACCCCCGGACCTCCTTCCCCACCATGGTGATCGACGGGCAGGCCATCATCGGGTACCAGGACGAGACCATCAGGGGGAGGTTGGGACGTGGATAAGCCTGAAGTCACTGACGAGGCAGTCGATTCCCTGTATCAGAAGCTGCGCGACGAGGCTGAAGAGGGAGGGTATCATCTCAACCCCGACGTCGGTTTCACGAAGGAGCTCGTGCGAGGGCTCCTGGTCAACGAGGGTCGCTACGGCTACCAGGCGTGTCCCTGCCGACTCTCCTCGGGCTCGAAGGCAGAGGACCTCGACATCATATGTCCCTGTGACTACAGGGACCCGGACCTGAGTGACCACGGCTCCTGCTACTGCGCGCTGTACGTGACCGAGGAGGTGCTCCGGGGTCAGAAGGAAGTCCAGTCTATCCCGGAGAGAAGGCCGCCGGAATCCGAGAGAGGCAAGACGGAGCGGGGCGCCGCAAGTCTCCGAGCGGGAGACGCCCCTTCCAGCCTGCCCTTCCCCGTGTGGCGCTGCCGGGTCTGCGGCTATCTGTGCGCCAGGGACGGGCCGCCGGAGGTCTGCCCCGTGTGTAAGGCCAAGAAGGACCGCTTCGAGCGGTTCATGTAGACGCGCGAGCGGCGGGCCAACGGCGTCGCGCGGACACCGGGACTAGCCGATGTGCCGGAACTTGTCCCTGGGCGCGCCACAGATGGGACACTCGTCGGGCAGCCCGCCGTCGGAGACGTAGCCGCACACGCTGCACACGTAGTAGTCGTTGTCCGTATCCTGGATCATGTGCTCCAGCGCCTTCTTGTAGAGCTTCGCGTGCCCTGCCTCCACGTCTCGGGAGTAGGTGAAGACCTTCGCCACGGCGGTGTTGCCTTCCTCGTTGGCCACTTTGATGAACTCGGGATAGGAGTCGCTGGCCAGGTTTTCCCTCTCGAACGCGGATTCCAGGTTCTCCTGCGTGTCGGATATGCCGCCGAGGAGTCGAAGGTGATGGTAGGCGTGAACGCCCTCCGCTTCGGCCACGGCGCGGAAGAGCTTCGCCACCTGCGCGAGCCCCTCCTGCTCAGCTTTCATGGCGAAGGCCAGGTTTCTCTGATGGGCCTGAGACTCGGCGACGAAGCCGGTCTTGAGGTTCTTCAAGGTCTTCGTCCCCTTGATCCCGGAGACTTCGTGCGGCAGCAGCTTCTCGGCCGCGGCGCCGCATACCGGGCACCTCTCGGGCTTTTCCTTCACCATCTCAACATGGTGGCAGTTGGAGCATTTCCACATTGGCTTCTCACCTTCCCGCCTGATCTGCCTGCTTCGGCGCCGGCCGGTCTCATGCCCCGACGAGGGGCCGGACTCGCTCGATCTCGAAGTATACCAGATACTCAGACTTCTCGTCGTCACCTTCCGCCACGGCGTAGCTCTTCCGTCGCAGGGCGTCTATGAGATCGGTGTTCTGCTCCTCGCCCTTCTTCACCAGGTAGAGTCGCTTCCCGCGGTAGCCCTCGCCGGCCTCCATGAACAGATAGACCGCGTGCGGATTCGACGCAAGATTCTTGTGCGTGAGACGGTTCGTCATGACGAAGGCGACACGGTCCTCGGTGACGAAGTGGGGCCGGGCGTAGATGGCGGCATCGACGACACCCTTGGAATCCGCCGTGGCCAGCACTCCCCTGCCCTTGGTCGTGTCAAAATACTCGCTCAGCTTCATCTTCAGACCTCCCAGAGTCAGTTCTCCTGTTTCCCGGCGGATGCCGGCCGCGTCACGCCCGGACATCTCCGGCAGCGATCAGGCGGCGGGCTCCTCCCTGCAGGCCCTGTAGTCCTCGTCGCCCGCCATCAGATCACGCCGGCAGCGCTCGTACCTCTGCTTGCCCTTCTCCCATCGTTCCCTCTCCTGGTCGGACTCCAGTATCAGCGGAGGGACCTGAGTGGGCTTGCCCTTGCCGTCAAGCGCCACCACAGTGAAGTAGGCGGTCAGCGCCCGCGACTTCTCCTCTTTCACCATGTCTTCGACGGTGACCTCGACACGGACCTCCATGGTCGACCGGCCTACAAACGTCAGGAAGGCATTGACGGTGACCAGTTCGCCCACCTTGATCGGGCAGAAGAAGTTCACCCCGTCCACCCGCGCCGTGACAACGTCGGTGTGGGCATGCCGGACCGCCACGACCCCTGCTGCGATGTCCATCATCTTCAGGATCTCGCCGCCGTGAGCATAGCCCGCGCGGCCCGCGTCGTGCGGCAGGACCAACTGGGACATCGTCACTGCGGAGTGGGCCACCGTCCTTCCCTCCGCGTTCATACACCTTCCCCCGGACGAGAATCAGACGCAGGCGGCTGAGGCCGCCCTACCAAGATAATAGCCGCATCCTCGTGACAAAATCATAAAATGGGCAGGCGAAAGCTTGAAAAGATGTGACATCTCGCGACGCCGGAGCGCGGTTTCTCCGGGGTAGTACTTAATTCCCACTTTGACCGGTACTTGGGTGGGATTGCGGGACCAACCAGTGGGGCACAGAATGCCCGTAGGTCGATCCCGGTGTGAGACCGCGATTGAGGGGGTACCCGAGATGCGAAAGCCCGAAAAATGCGGGATGCACGTCCAGCACTGCGAAAGCTGCGAAGACTGGGAGCCCATCCCCTTCCACAGGGATGGAGGGCTTTGCCTCAGGCGCGGCAGGCGACTGCACCGGCAGGCCGCTGACCTCGTGCGCCAGACGGCAGTCTCCGCTCGCGGAACCTCCCGGCGTCCGATCGGCCTGGGGTAGAATAACCCCGTGCCGCGAGCGGCACCGACTCCGGCTCCGGCTGTTCCCCCGGAGCTACTCCAGCCTCGGCTCGGCCGGCTCGGCCGGCGCAGCCGGCTCCCCCGGCCCCCGCGGCCGCTTCCGCCTCAGCACCAGAAACGCGACGATCCCCAGGAGTATGACGGCTATGACCGGGCCGACGATTATCCACATGTTCGTGCCCTCGCCGGCCCCCGGCCCCGGCGTCGGCGTCACCGGTCCCACGGGAGCGGAGGCGTATACCGCGAACAGCGTCGTGTGTTCCACCAGGGCGACGATGGTGTGAGCCGTCGTGTCAACGGTTGACGGCAGGATTACCCACTGCTGCGTGGCTACGTTGTAGAAGGCGATTACCAGGTCTTCCTCGGCCACGTCCCCGGGTACCTGCGCCGGGTCGTAGCTCAGGGTTATCTCGATGGGGGGATCGAAGGTTGCGCCATCGGGCCCAATGTCCCAGGCGCAGCCGATGATGTAGGCGCCGAGCGGGGGCGGAGGTATCTGGTCACAGACCTTCTTCCACGTGAGGCCCTGCAGCGGCTCTCCGCCTTGGGTCAGCGCAGTGGTGCCGTTCCCAATCGAAACCTCCAGGGTTCCATCGGGAGACGTATACGTGACGCCCTGCTGGAGCACGCCATGGCTGTCGATGACGCCTGAAAGGTTGATCACTTGCGTTGAAGGCGTCGGCGAGGCTGTCGGCCCCGCTGTTGCAGTCGCGCTGGCGGTCGGCCCCGCCGTCGGTGTGGCCGAAGCCGTCGGGTGCGGAGTCCTCGTGGGAGTAGACGTCGGCAGGATGCCACCCCCGCCTCCGGGGAACCCCCCGCCTCCGGGAGGTAGCGTCGCTGTCGGCGTAGGCGTGGGCGTGGCCTCGGGCGTGGGCGTGGCCTCAGGCGTGGGCGTGGCCTCAGGCGTGGGCGTAGCCTCGGGCGTGGGCGTGGCCTCGGGTGTGGGCGTCGCTTCAGGTGTGGGCGTCGGCGTGGCCTCAGCCTCCATGAAGTTCGCCTGTACGGCACAGTCATCGTCCATCGTAATGGTCGTATCGGCGGCGTTGACATTCGCCACCGTGCCG
>CAZNMB010000174.1:0-4880 GCA_964574095.1 uncultured Dehalococcoidia bacterium | reverse complement strand
CACCCCGGTCTGGGGCAAGGGGGGGACAACCGGCGCCATCGGAGAGTTCGCCAAGCAGGCGCTGTCCTATATGGAAACGTCAGGCGCGAGGGAGGAGCACGCCGCGATGGTCCGGCTCAAGGCCGACCGCAACGCCTGCCGCAATCCGCACGCCCATTTGAAACTGGGCCTCAAGAGCGTGGACGAGGTGCTGCAGTCCGCATACCTCGTGTGGCCGCTCCGGATACTCGATTTCTGCCCCCAGTCGTGCGGCGCGTGCGCGCTGATATTCGCCTCCGAGGAGAAAGCCAGCAAGATCAGCAGGAAGCCCGTGTGGCTCGTTGACGTCGAGGTCGTTCACCAGGAGCCTTTCCGTGCCGGAGTCTTCGGAGACCCCACCGGCAAGGAAACCTACACCCAGCACGTGGCATGCGAACGGCTGTACAAGAGGAACAACATCACCAACGTCCGCAAGGACGTAGACCTGGCTGAAATCTACGAACCGTCCAGCTGGGAGGAGATGAACCTCTACGAGCACCTCCACTTCTGCGAGAAGGGAGAGGGCTGGAAGCTGATAGAGAAGGGCGTCACGGAAATCGAGGGCGAGTTCCCGGTGAACTGCTCCGGCGGCGTGCTCGCCACCAACCCGATAGGGGCCACTCCGGTGATCCGCGTCGCGGAGGCCGCCCTGCAAATCCGCGGAGACGCCGGCGAGCATCAGGCGAGCAAAGACGTGAAGTCTGCGATCGCGACCGCCCTGGGCGGGCCGAACTGGACGGTGCTGTCCCTGCTCAAGCGGTCGTTGTAGGAGGCGATGAGATGGCAAACGAGTCGAAGGCAAGGCAGCCGCAGAAGAAGAAGCCTGAGTACATACAAGTCAAGATCGACAGGCCGAGGAAATACGACTGGTCCACGGGCAAGTACCTGGGCCACTTCTACGCGGAGGCGAAGGAGAACAAGAAGATCGTGTTCAACCGCTGTCCCCAGTGTCACGAGACCGCGATGACGCCAACAGCGGTGTGTCCCAAGTGCAAGGTCGAGATGGGTGAGGACTGGGTGGAGCTGCCGCAGACAGGCGAGGTGTACCAGTACACCTACCTCGTGTTCCCTCTCTGGGACCCGCACTACGGTGAGAAGTGGGCCAATCCCTACCCCAGCGCCATTATCCTCCTCGACGACGGCACCTTCTTCCGGCACAGGCTCGAGGAGACAGACAAGGAGAAGCTCAAGGTGGGCGTGAGAGTGCAGGCTGTCTGGCAGGAGGACTACGACGAGCGGGGACAGGGGCCGGGCGATATCCTGTACTGGCGAACGATCGAGGGCTAGGAGGGCAAGAGATGCAGACCGTCACCGAGAAGCTCGAAGGAATGGACGTCTGGATCTACCACGGCCAGATCTACATACCCAACCAGTACTCGGCCGGCGCGGTGGGCAGCCGCTTCCTCATTCAACTGCGGGACAGGAAGAAGATCCTGGGTACGAAGTGCACGACCTGCAACCGCGTCTATGTCCCCGCGAGATCGATCTGCAAGGACTGCTTCGGCCAGCTCAAGCAGTGGGTCGAGGTCAGCGACAAGGGGACGTTGCTCACCTACACCATCTGCAACGAGCCCAACTCCATGCAGCCAGCGGAGACGCCTCTGGCCTACGGCATCGTTCAGTTGGACGGCGCCGACACGGGCTTCGTCCACATGCTGGGTGAGGTCGAACCCGAGCAGTTGCGAATCGGCATGCGGGTGCAAGCCGTGTTCAGGGAAGAGCGCGAGGCCAGCATCCTCGATATCAGGTACTTCAAGCCTCTGGGCTAGCGGTGAGCAGCCCGTTCTCTCGGGGACAGGCGACTAGACAGGGAGAATCGACATGGAGTTTGCGCTGACGCCTGAGCAGGAGCAGTTTGCCCAGGAGTTCCGTGACTATCTCAAGAGGACCATGCCGCCTGATGTCAGAGAGGAGATAGACAGCGGGCGCAGCATGCACAAGTCCGCCGCCTATCGAGCGTTCATCCGCCAGATGGGAAGCGACGGATGGCTGGGTGTCGGCTGGCCCAAGGAATACGGCGGCCAGGGCCGCACCCCGATGGAGCAGCATATCTTCTATGAAATCGTCGCCTATGAGAGGATATCTCTTCCCCTCATGGCGTTGAACGCGGTGGGGCCTGCCATCATGCGCGTCGGCTCGGAGGAGATGAAGCAGGAGATCCTGCCGCCGATCCTGAGAGGAGAAGTGGAGGTCGCCATCGGGTACACCGAGCCCGAGGCGGGCAGCGACCTCGCCTCCCTCAAGACAGTGGCCGTCAGGGATGGGGACGACTACATAATCAACGGGCAGAAGGTCTTCACCAGTTGCGCCGACTACGCCGACTATCTCTGGATCGCCGCCAGGACCGATCCCAACGCGCCGAAGAAGCACCACGGCATCTCGGTGTTCTTCCTTCCCATGAACACGCCGGGAATCACGGTCGAGCCCATGTATCTGCTGGGTGGGGAAAGAAACAACGCCACCTTCTACGACAACGTCAGGGTGCCGAAGAGTTGCCTCGTCGGCGAGGAGAACAAAGGGTGGAAGTACATCACCACACAGTTGGACTTCGAGCGCATCGCGCTCAACCCGTCCTCCCCGCTCAGGCGCAGGATCGACGACGTGATTCAAGGGGCGAAGGGGGCAATGATTGACGGAACGCGGGTCATCGACCGGCCCGGAATCAGGACGAAGCTCGCCGAACTGATCGTAGACGTGGAAGTGCTCAAGATGCTGAACTTCTACGTTGCCTGGCTCATAACCAACGGTGTGGTCCCCTACGCGGAAGCCTCGGTCGTGAAGGTATTCGGGGCGGAGCTCTACCAGCGGGTCAACCATGCCCTGCTGCAGATAATGGGCGACTTCGGGCAGCTCCAGGCCGGGTCCGATTGGGCTCCGGTCAGAGGTCAGATCGAGCAGGACCTCAGGAGCGACGTCATCTTCACCTTCGGCGGCGGCGCCAGTGAGGTGCAGCGGAACATCATAGCGATGGCGGGACTGGGCTTGCCCCGGTCTCTGTAGAGCCGACTCTCGAGACAGTTGAGGATTCGGAGGTCGATTCTGATGAGCCAAGACGTATACGACAGGGTGCTGGCGATGGTGGGGCAGGAGGCCGGTCCGTTCACGGCCCCCGACGAGGTGAACAAGCCCATGATCCGGCACTGGTGCGAGGCGATGCAGGACGGCAACCCGCTCTACAGCGACGAGGCATACGCGAAGGAGAGCAGGTATGGCGGGATCGTGGCTCCGCCCCAGATGGTCCAGGCTTTCTGCATGGCCCCCCTGTGGCCCAGGCGGGAGAGGAACGACCCGCAGGGGAATGCCGTCCAGATGATGATCGACGCCGGCTTCGGCGGCGTGGTCGCTACCACGACCTCTCAGGAGTACTTCAAGCCCCTGCGGCTGGGAGACCGGCTGAGCTACACCATCAGGTTCGTCAGCGTCTCGCCGGAGAAGACCACCCGGCTCGGGCCGGGGCACTTCCTTACTTCCGAGTACACGTACAGAGACCAGCACGGTGAGGTGGTCTGCGTCCAGCCGTTCACCGTGCTGATGTTCAAGCCGCAGGTGTAGCGAAGACGAAAAGGGGGCTCGAGATGGCCTGGGAAACAGTGTACTGGGACGACATGGCGGAGGGGGACGAACTCCCCACCCAATCGCGCGCTATCACCGCGACTACCATCGTCTCCACGGCTATCGCCAGTCGGGACTTCCAGGACGTGCACCATGACTATGCGGCCGCGCGGAGCAAGGGTGTCAAGGACATCTTCCTGAACATCCTGAGCACGGGCGGCCTGGTGGGCAAGTACATGACCGACTGGAGCGGCCCCGAGGGAGACATGAAGAGGATGACGATCAAGCTGGGCGCCACGGTCTTCCCCGGTGATACTCTAGTCAGCAGCGGCAAGGTCACCAGAAAGTACCGGGAGGGGGAGAAGCACCTTGTGGACGTGGACTTCAACCTCTCCGTGGAGATGGGCCCGCATGCGTGGGGGACCGTGACCATGGCTCTCCCCACCAGGGGCTAAGGAGGCACATTCATGTTCGACCAGTATCTTGCCCGAAGATACCAGACAACGGTCAGGCCCAGCAAAGACGACTACCTTGTCAAGGACAACGTCGCCATAGTGGGCATCGGAGCCACGGAGTTCTCCAAGGACTCCGGTCGAAGCGAGATCCGGATGGCGTGCGAAGCCATCAAGGCCGCCGTTGACGACGCGGGGATCAAAGTCGAAGACATCGACGGCATGGTCAGGTTCACGATGGACTACACCGACGAGACGCATCTGGCCGGCGCGCTGGGCATACCCAACCTGAACTACTTCGGCGAGTGCGGGTGGGGCGGTGGGGCGAGCTGCGCCACGATTGTCCATGCGGCCACCGCCATCGCGGCCGGCGTCGCCAAGTACGTTGTCTGCTATCGGGGCATGAACGAGCGCTCGGGCCGGCGCTATGGCCGCGTGCCGGGCACGCAGCAGGTCATGACAGCGCCCAACGACCACTTTGGATCGATCATGCCCTACGGTCTCGCCACCCCGCCGTCGTGGGTGGCCATGTTCGCGAGCAGGTACATGCACGAATTCGGCGCCACGGCAGAGCAGCTGGGATGGGTGTCTGTCGTCTGCCGCGAGCACGCTTGTATGAACCCGGGGGCCATGTTCTACGGCAGGCCGATAACCCTCCAGGACTACATGGCCTCCAAGATGGTCGTGGCGCCGCTGAGGCTCTTCGACTGCTGCGTTGATACGGACGGCGCTGTGGCCATAATCCTTACGTCTGCCGAAAGGGCCCGGGACCTCAAGCAGCGCCCCGCCTACATCATGGGCACTACGCAGGGCATCGCGACTCAGGGCGAGATGATGACCAGCTACTACAGGCCGAGG
>CAZNMB010000173.1:0-4900 GCA_964574095.1 uncultured Dehalococcoidia bacterium | reverse complement strand
GCCTAGCGACCCCAGTTTCCGGTGTACTGCAGTATCGTCACGACGATGAAGTAGACCAGGCTCAGGGATACGCCCAGCCACAGCATGTAGGTGGCCTTGCGCGGGTCGCGGTACCTGTTCATCGCCCAGGAGATTATGCCGCCGATGAAGTTGAAGCCGGGGATGGAGAACACGGGCAGCAGCCACCACGCCCAGGACACGTGCTCCCGGGACAGCATCTCCCTCTTCTCCCCGGAGACCAGCGCGCCGCACTGGGGACAGAACAGCGCCTCCTTCTGGATCGCCGCGCGGCACGACTTGCACGAGTAGAGGGCCCTGCCGCAGAACTGGCAGAAGCTGGAGTCGGGCGTGGCCCGGCCGCAGGTGGGGCAGTTGACCGTATCAGGCATGTCTCGACCAAAGATACAGTCAACGAACGTGCCTGTCAATAGGCGGGGGCGGCAACCGCACGCGAACGCAAACGTGGCGCGACGGCCGGCGGCTTGGCGAGGGGGCGGCGCGGGTGCTATATTAGTCTTCCGAGGCCGTTTCCGCATGACCCGCAGCAGCACGTTCCGGGTGTTCGCCGACTCCTTCGCCGTGGCACGGACGATCTCGAAAGAGAGCGGGGTCCGCCACGGGGTGTCCTACTTCGTCAGCGCCCGGGGCAAGGGCTTCCTCCGGGCCCTGTTCGACCGCTGCTCGACCGCCTGCGCCCGGCTGACCGGAAGGCCCCTGGTGCACGTGATCGGCGACAGCCACGCGAAGGTGTTCCGCTGGCGGAGACCGTTCATCGTCCACCCCATCGGCGCCGCCACGGCGCACAACCTGCCGAAGACAGGGAGCACCACAAGCTCCAACCGGAAGCTGTTCGATGCCGTCTCCCGAATCGGGCCCGGCGACGTCGCGGTCCTGGTCTTCGGCGAGATCGACTGTCGAATACACATCTACTACCAGTTCAAGAAGAACGGCGAGCGAACGTCAATCGGCGAGCTGATCGATGACACGGTCGCCAACTACGGCCTTGTCATGGACAGGCTCGCCGGCCTCGGCGTACGTTTCGCCGTGCACGGCGTGCCCCCGGCGACGAGGGTGCGAAACCAGTACCGCTATCCCTTCTACGCCCCCCCGGAGGTACACTGCCGGATCAACGCCCTGTTCAACGAGCGCCTGAAGGCGCTGTGCGACCGCAAGGGCTATCCATACATCGACGTCCACTCCCGGTTCGCCGATGACGACGGCTTCGTGCTCCAGGAATACGCGGCGGACGAGATTCACCTGAACGGCAGGACGGTGGACCACGTCAGGAAGGAGCTGCGCAGAGGCCTGCGCGTTCCCGTCTGAGCGGCGGCCTCGACGCCGGGCCCGGTCACGATCAGGCCGCGCTTTCCCTGATTGTCCGGGTATGTTAGACTATTGCTGGAGAGACGCTATCCCCCGCGGTCTCGGGAGGCAAACGCTGCACGTCGCCATAGGGTCGGACCACGCGGGCTTCGGCCTGAAGCAGGTCGTAATGGGCCTGCTGGTCGAGTTGGGGCATAGCTGCGAGGACTTCGGGTGCCATGACACGACCTCCGTGGACTACCCGGACGTGGGCCGGCCTGTAGCCGAGGCGGTGTCGCAGGGAAAGTGCGAGCGCGGGGTCCTTCTCTGCAGCACCGGGATCGGCATGTCCATCGTCGCCAACAAAGTGCACGGCGTCAGGGCTGCCCTGTGCCACGATACGTTCAGCGCGCGGCGTTCCCGCGAGCACAACGACGCCAACGTACTCTGTCTCGGCGAGTCGGTAGTAGGCCAGGGCCTCGCCCGTGACATAGTCACGACCTACATGTCGTCGGAGTTCGAGGGCGGCAGGCACGCGCGCAGAGTGGAGAAGATCACGGCCCTCGACGGCTAGCCGCCGGGCGGAGGCACAGTGTCCAGCATGTTGGAAAGAATAAACGGCCCCGCCGACCTCAAGGCCCTCGATCCCTCGGACCTGCCCCAGCTCGCGGCAGAGGTGCGCGCCGAGATGGTGAACACTGTCACCAAGACCGGCGGCCATCTCGCCTCAAGCCTTGGCGTCGTCGAGTTGACCATAGCCCTGCACCGCGTGTTCGACAGCCCCCGGGACAAGATCGTCTGGGACGTCGGGCACCAGTGCTACGCCCACAAGCTGCTCACCGGGCGAAGGCAGCAGTTCCACACCCTCCGCCAGCACGGCGGCCTCTCGGGGTTCTCGGACACGGAGGAGAGCCCCCACGACGCCTTCGGCACCGGTCACGCTTCCACGTCCATCTCGGCGGCCCTGGGCATCGCCACTGCGCGCGATCTCGCCGGTGACGACTATCAGGTCGTCGCCGTCATCGGAGATGGAGCGCTGACCGGGGGAATGGCACTCGAGGCGCTGAACCAGGCCGGGCATCTCGGCAGAAGGCTCATCGTGATCCTCAACGACAACGCCATGGCCATCTCACCCAGCGTGGGCGCACTCTCCCGCACGCTGAACAAGCTCACTCTCGACCCCCGATACCACCGGGCGAAGGAGGGCGCAAGCCAGGTAATCAGGCGGATGCCCTGGGGAAAGGTGGCCTGGCTGTCGATGCACAGGGTCAAGAGCGGCATCAGGGAGATGCTGGTGCCGACGCAGCTCTGGGAGACCCTGGGATTCAGGTACGTCGGGCCCGTGGACGGCCACGACATGGTCGCTCTCGAAGAGGCCCTGGCCTGGGCGCGTGACTACGCCCAGGGCCCTCTGCTCATCCACGTCGTGACCACCAAGGGCAAGGGCTACGAGCCCGCGGAGGACGACTGCGTCAAGTTCCACGGCGTGAGCGGCAAGATCAACGTCGGCAACGGGAACCTCTCATACAGCGAGGTCTTCGCCCAGACACTCCTCCGCCTGTTCCGGGAAGACCGGAGGCTGGTGGCCGTCACCGCGGCAATGACGGAGGGCACCGGACTCAACGCGCTGGCCGCCGAGTTCCCGACGCGCGTGTTCGACGTCGGCATTTGCGAGCAGCACGCCGTGACCTTCGCCGCCGGGCTCGCCAGCCAGGGGTATGTTCCGATCGCGGCAGTATATTCGACCTTTCTGCAGCGCGCATTCGACCAGGTGCTGCACGACGTTTGCATCCAGAACCTGCCGGTCGTGTTCGCCATCGATCGCGCTGGAATCGCAGGCGAGGACGGCAAGACCCACCAGGGCTCGTTTGACATGTCGTACCTGGGCTGCTTGCCCAACATCGTGATCGCCGCGCCCAGAGACGAGAACGAGCTGAGTCGCCTGATCCTCACCGCCGTGAGGGCGGGCCGCCCGATGGCCGTCAGGTATCCCAGAGGCTGCGGCGTAGGGGTGCCGCGCGACGAGGAGATCCGGGAGTTGCCCATCGGCAAGGGAGAGCTGCTGCGGAGCGGGGAGGACCTCGCGATCATCGCCATAGGTTCCCCGGTGTACCCGGCGCTGGAAGCGGCGGGCATCCTGGAGCAGAAGGGCGTGGCCTGCGCGGTGGTGGACGCCCGCTACGCCAAGCCTCTGGACTCCGAGCTCATCACCCAGGTCGCGACCCGGGCGAAGAGGGTGGTGACGGTCGAGGAGAACGCACTCGCCGGCGGATTCGGCAGCGGCGTGCTCGCCCTGCTGTCCGGCAATACCGGCATCGACGTGCTGCGCATCGGCATACCCGACCGGTTCGTGGAGCACGGCCCCCAGAACCTTTTGCGCGCCGAATATGGACTCGATTCGCAGGGCATCGTACGCAGTATCGTCTCCCACTTTCCCGAGTTCGGGCGCATCAGTCCCCCTGCGAGAACCAAACGATGAGCACAGGACGCTCGCGCCCTCTCCAACACCCCTGCGGAGCGCCGGGAAAGGCCGTGCATGCAGAGACTCGACGATAAGGCCGCCCTCGAGAGAGTCTGGAAGCGATTCCGCCCCGAGCTTGAGGCCGAACTGAAGTATGTCGTCGGCCGGGCTTCGCTGCCGCTGTACAACATGATGCGCTACCACATGGGCTGGATCGATGATTCCGGCCGTACCCTGCAGCGCACTGCGGGCAAGCGTCTCCGCCCTGTGCTCTGCCTGCTCTCCTGTCACTCGCTGGGGGGCCACTGGCGGCAGGCGCTCCCCGTGGCCGCCGCCGTGGAGCTGGTACACAACTTCTCGCTGATACACGATGACATCCAGGACGCGAGCACGGAGCGCAGGGGCAGGCCGACCGTGTGGCACATCTGGGGGCAGCCCCAGGCGATCAATGTCGGCGACGCGATGCACGCCCTGGCCCTGTCATCTCTGCTCCGCCTGGAGGACACGGGCACCTCGCACAGCGTCATGGTACGCGCGGCACGCATACTCGGCGAAGCGAGCCTGCGCCTGTCCGAGGGACAATACCGCGATCTCAGCTACGAGAACAGCCTCGACGTCAAGGTGGATGATTACATTGCCATGATCAGCGGCAAGACGGCCGCGCTGTTCGGGTGCTCCCTGGAAATCGGGGCCATCATGGCGACGCAGGTCGACTCGACCATCGCTACGATGCGTAGTTTCGGGCACGCGCTCGGCCTCACGTTCCAGGTGCACGACGACGTCCTCAGCATCTGGGGCGACGAGACCACGACGGGCAAATCCAGCGCCTCAGACATAGCGACCAAGAAGAAGACCCTGCCCGTGATCTTCGCCCTGGAGCATGCCCGAGGGACAGATGCCGAGCTGCTGCGGCATATCTACCAGAAACAAACGCTGGAGAGCGATGACGTGGAGGCGGTGATGCGGGTGCTGGACAAGCTCAATGCCCGCGAGTATGCCCAGAACGCCGGCCGCGGGCACTTCGACGAGGCCCTCTCGGCGTTGGCCAGCATCGATATCGGCCCGGAAGAGAAGGCCGAACTGGAGGCCGTGGCTGGATTCGTCCTCTCCCGCACCTACTAGCCGCCTCTGTCCACC
>CAZNMB010000172.1:0-4908 GCA_964574095.1 uncultured Dehalococcoidia bacterium | reverse complement strand
CCGCTGACATCGGTGCTGGCTTCAAGCGACCTCCTGGTTTCCGAGATATCGGACGAGACGCTGCGTGGCCTGGCTAAGAACATCAGGCAGGGCGCGTCGAACCTCGATGACAGGATCGACGAGCTCCTCGACCTGGCCCGGGGCGAGGTCGGCATGCTCCAGTTGAAGACCGAGACGGTTGACCTGGTGCAGCTGCTGCGGGAGGCGGCGGACAGGGTAACGTCCCGCACCGTGGAGCACGGTCAGTCCCTGGTCCGCGCGCTGCCCTCCAAGCTGCCCGCCGTCCAGGCGGACGCGTCCCGCCTGGAGCAGGTGGTGACCAATCTCCTCGACAACGCGATCAAGTTCACGCCCCGCGGCGGAAGAATCACGCTGCGCGCGCGGGAGAGCAAGGGCGGGGTCACCGTCGAAGTCCAGGACACCGGCCGCGGAATACCCAAGGAAGCGCGGGAGCGTCTCTTCGAGCCCTATCAGAGGCTGGAGAGCGACCGCGAGAACCTGAGCGGCGGCCTGGGGCTGGGGCTTTCCCTGAGCAAAGCGCTCGTGGAGCTCCACGGCGGGAGGATCTGGGTGAAGAGCCACGTGGGCCGCGGCTCGACCTTCGGCTTCAACCTGCCCCTGCGCGCGTCCCAGCAGCTTGCAGAAGAGCCCGAACAACCGCGCAAGCTGTGGCGGGTACTCATCATCGAAGACGACCACGAGATCGTCGACTTCGTCGCTCTGAACTTCCGGCTGCGGTGGCCTGAGGCCGAGCTGATCTCAACCGCGTTGGGGGAAGAGGGCATCGAGATGGTCGAGTCCGAAGAGCCCGACGTGGTCATCCTCGATCTGGGGCTCCCTGACATCAGCGGCTTCGAGGTGCTGAGGCAAATACGCCTCTTCTCGTCCGTTCCCATCGTCATACTGACGGTCAAGGGGGATGAAGAGGACATGGTGAAAGGGCTGGAGTGGGGAGCGGACGATTACGTCGTGAAACCGTTTCGGCAGAGCGAGCTGCTGGCGAGGCTGAAGGTCCAGCTCCGAAAGCGGACAACGCCCGACGAGGAGGCACCGATCGTCTGCGGATCGCTCCGTCTCGACCCCTCGACGTTCCAGATGACCCGTGGCGGCGAGGAGATCAGCCTCACGATCGTCGAAGGGCGCATCATCGAGCATCTGATGAGGAACGCGGGCCACGTGGTAACACACGCCAGCCTCGCTGAGGCCGTTTGGGGCGAGGACTATCCCCGCGCGGTGGACAGCCTCCGCGTCTACATCCGCTATCTCAGGCAGAAGCTGGAGAAGGACCCCAGCCATCCGCAGCTCATACTCACCAAGGCGGGAGTGGGATACTCACTGGCGAAACCCACCTAGTCCCGACCAGGGCAATCGCCGGAACCACCCCTCGACGGCTCCCCGGACCGCGCCTGCCTCCATGCCCTCTCCGGCAGGTGACCGCCTCACTCTAATATGTCTCTAATGTCATTCTTGTTCCGCTCTCATTGCTCCAACTTAGACTATCGCTATGGAGGATTGTCAGGGTGCACCGGAGACGCCGGGCATGCCGTGTCCGGGGAAGTCGGCGCATCCTCGGCGGAAGGCTGGGACCTCCGGAGGGGCCACGGCGGGACCCCGAGAGAACGAAAGAGTGAGCGGCAGGCGCAGAGAGCCGGGGGCGATGCTCACGACGGGAGAGGCGTGCCGCCTGCTGAATGTGCACAGCAACACGCTGAGGCGGTGGGCTGAGACGGGGATGATCAAGGCGCACCGGGTGGGCACCAGCACCCACAGGAGGTACAGGAAGGAAGACGTCGCCGCCCTGCTCGTCGAACAGAGCAGGTTCCACGCACCCGGTGTCGGCGACTAGGGCCCTGTGTTCCGCCGCAGAGTAGTCCCACGCCCCTGTGCCGGGCCAGCGCCGCAGGTAGCGAAACCAGGAAGGTGAGGAACAGATGCCGAACATCGAGCTCAGATTCAAGGTCACTCTCGAACTGAATGAGAAGTGGGCCCGCAACCAGACCACTGAGGAGCTGGTTGACTATCTGAAGGCCAGGCTGAACAGCAGCCTCGGATTCAGGGGCCAGATCAAGAAGCTCAACCTCGTCGCCCGGTAGACCGGCGAAACGGGCGGTGCTTCTCCGGTGGTCTGTGACGGATGGGGCTTGCCTCGGGGCTCCCGCAGAAAGCGTCCGTATCAGGTCAGGTGAGATATCTTGCGCAGGGGAGGCTACGGCCGGCCGCGGCCGTTCAGGTCGGCGGAGACTGAGGTCACGTATTCAGCCATACGATCCTGCAGGACAGGTGAAAGGGTTTCTCCCGGCTCCACGCTCTGGGGCTGAATCCCGTAGACAACGATTTCCCGGGGATACTCCCCCAGCCTCTGCGACAGCTTCAGCGCCTCCAGCACGTCGCCTTCGTGCAGCGACAGACGGCCCAGCCCTTTCCGGGAGACGACCATGTCAGGGCTGAAACGTCGAATGGTCCCCGGGGCTTCGTCCATCCACGCACAGTCCACCAGCACCGCCCTCCGCCTGTCGGCAATCGCGTGGACCACAGCCATGAGGGAGGTCCCCGCCTCGACGAAATCCGCCTCGCCGTTAAGCGCCGGTGAGGACATCAGCCCGCGGACCACATCTATCCCCACGCCCTCGTCGGTCATCAGCGGATTGCCGATCCCGACCACGACCGTAGCCTTCCGCTGGTGCATGCGCCACCCCGGTCCCTACACGAACCTCACGTCCAGGTAGTGCGCGGAGCACGAGATGCATGGATCATAGGCCCTCACCAGCATCTCAAGCATCTGCCGGATTTCGTCCTGGTCGCGGTCGAGGATCTGCGGCACCAGCCCTTCGAAGTCCTTCTGGATATTGGCGTGGTTCTGGTTTGTCGGGATGCAGCAGTTGGCCGAGACGCACTTGCCGTCGTCATCGAATGCGTACCTGTGGAACAGGATCCCCCTCGGAGCTTCCACGGAGGCAACACCCATGCCCGCCCTCGGCTCCACCATGAACGTCTCGTGCTTGATTCCCGCCGTCAGCAGCTCATCGATCAACTGCAGCGCGTGCTCCACCACCTGCACGCACTCGATGACCTGGGCCACGCTGTTCATGTAGGGGTTGCAGCAGCCCTTCTTCAGGCCGAACGCATCGGCCGTCTTCCTGGCCAGCGGCAGCAGATAGTCCGCGTTGAGGTTGTACCTCGCGAGAGCGCCCACGGCGTAAGAATCCCGGTGCCACCTCGCCCACTTGGCGGTGGACTGCCGCGTGACATACTCGTTGGCCACCGATTCGAAATCGTGCACGTCCACCACATCCGGCGTGTCGGTGCTGCCGATGGAGCCATGATAGAAGGTATACGTTCCCGGCTCGACCAGAGCTATGTACTCGGTGTCCCTCTCGAAGGCGGGCAGCTTGTCCGCGACGCTGAGCACGAGCTCGGCGATCGCCTGCAGCCTGGGGATCGTGCCCTCGATGGACCTCTTCAATCCCCTGAGCTCCTCATTCGTCGGGAGCTTGCCGAACCCGCCGACCCTGAAGCTCACGGGATGGGTCATCCGCCCGCCGAGGAGCTCCATCCACTCGTTGCCCACGCGATGAGCAGCGATCACCGTCTTGACCGCGTCCGTATGTGACGAAGCGAGCGGCACTACCGACTTCGCGCCGAGCAGGTCCGGCGCGACGAGGTAACCCACGTGCAGCACGTGGCTCTCCAACTGCTCCCCGTAGTACGCAAGAATGCGGAGCTTGTCCGTCTGCTCCGAGATCTCCACGCCCAGCGCGTCCTCGACAGCCTTGATCGCCGCGAGCGAGTGGGCGAAGGAGCAGATCCCGCAGATGCGGCACACGATCGGCTGAATCTCATCCCACGTGCGGCCGCGGACCATCGCCTCGAAGAAACGAGGGGCCTCCGGCACCTGCCACTCCAGCTTCTCTATCTTGCCGTCGCTGGCCCTGAGAACGATATTCCCGTGTCCTTCGACCCGCGTGAGGTGATGGACGTTCACTTCGATCGTCTTGCTCATAACGTCTGCTCCTGTTTGCTGCCGAAGAGTAGCATCCGGCCTCTCAGGTTGTCCACCGTCTTGTTGTACCGGTCCATGACCTCCTTGGCCGCGTTCACGTTCGGATTGTCGATGTAGCCGCGGCAGCCGTAGCACCAGAACCCACCGGACGGGCACTTCGCGTCACAGCCCGCGCGGATGATCGGGCCGAGGCAGATCTCGCCATACTCGTACCGGCACGGGTTCCCCTTCATCTTGCACTCCACGCACACCGGGTAGTTCGGGACGAACGGCCTCTTTCCGAGCAGCAGGCTCCTGAGGATGCCACCGAACTCCTTGTTGTTGATGGGGCAGCCGTGCACCTTGAAGTCCACCTTCACGACCTCGTCCAGCGCCTTCGTTGGCGCTGTCTTCAGGTGCGGCATGTGGGCCGCGTCGCCGTACACGCAACGCTTCACGTCGTTGACGTCGAACTTGTTCTTCAGCTTGTTGACGCCCCCTGTGGTCGCGCAGGCGCCGAGCGCTATCAGCAGCTTCGCCTGCGATCGAATCCCAACGAGGCGTTCCTCGTCCTCGGGCCGGGTGATCGAGCCCTCGACGATGGCGATATCGTAACCGTCGCTGCGGTCCGACATCGCTTCGCGCCACTCCACCGGGTCGATCACTGTGATCAGGTCCAGCAGATCCTCCTCCATGTTCACTATCTGGAGCTGACACCCTTCGCAGCACGCGAAATCGAAGATTGCAACTTTCGGCTTGCTCATTGGATGGCCTCCTGCACCTCCGCGATGTCGGCGAACCTGAATACGGGGCCCTCCTGGCACACGTAGAGCCCGTTGATCTGGCAGTGGCCGCACTTCCCGACGCCGCATTTCATGTGCCGCTCCAGCGAGACGAATATGTTCTTGTCCACCATCCCCATCTTGTAG